>NZ_CCDX020000014.1:0-217679 GCF_000751115.1 Thalassospira sp. GB04J01
GTTTGCACGGGCTACTTTGTCGCAAGGCATTGAAAGATAAATATCTTCCTGCTGCCTTGCTCCGCGTATCCGCACAAATCTGATCAACCATTGCAAACATATTAAAGGGTCCTGACCCTCATGTTACTGTCCGTGTAGAAAGCAAACCACCATCGCGATAACCCGCGGACGGAAAGGGGACTGCTGTGCGTAGATTATCAGAGCCTGACACATTTTATCTGCCCCATTTTGCCGGAGAGGTCCCTCTGTCCGGCAAGGAAAGGGCCGCAGAGCGTAGCGGCGCTACGGTCAAGGTGTTTGACGCGGCGGGGCAGAGGGATCTCTCGGCCCGAAGGGTTTGCTTTTGGCGGCGTTTAGCTTCGTTACACCGTTTGACCGATGCGCCGCATCGCTCTGCACGCTGTGCCTTGCCAAACGGCACGCCAAAAACAAACAAAATGGAGCAGATAAAATGAGACAGGCTCTAAATTATTTATTCAAATTCAGTGCCGGGCTGGCAGCCTTTTTCCTGATCGCCATCGCACTTTTGATTTTGGCCCAGTCGATTGGCCGTGTGCTTGGCATTGCCGTGCATGATGCTAATGAAATGGCTGGTTTTGCGCTTGCGGCGGGGACGTTTTTGGCGCTTGGTCCGGCATTTCGTGCCGGGACACATATCCGGGTTCAAATCGTTCTGTCGCATCTTAAAGGCGGGTTCCGTCGTGTGATGGAAACCATCACGCTGTGTGCGGCGTCCTTCCTTGGCGGGTATTTCGCATGGTGGGTGAGCGTTTTGGCCGAGGAAAGCTACTCATACGGCGATACGTCGCCGGGGGTTCTGGCCTTTCCGTTGTGGATACCGCAGGCCGCCATGGCCTTTGGGTTGATTGTTTTCACCATCGCAATGATCGAAGCACTGGTTGATACCGTGTGTGGTCGCGCGCCGGCCTTCGCCCGTGGCGAAGCCGTTGAGCTGAACGAGTAGGACCGGTCATGGATGTACTTCAAATTGGCCTGATCCTGATGGGGCTGTTGTTCCTGTTTCTGGGTGCCGGGCTTTGGGTGGCATTGTCGCTGTTTGCGATTGGTGTGTTTGCGCTGGACTTCTTTACCAGTGCGCAAACCGGGCCGATCATCGCGACAACCGCGTGGTCCAGTCTTGCGACGTGGTCGTTGGCACCATTGCCATTGTTTATCTGGATGGGCGAAATCCTGTTTCGGTCGCGGCTTTCCGAGGACATGTTTACAGGCTTGGCCCCGTGGTTGAACAAGCTTCCCGGGCGGCTGTTGCATGTCAATATTCTGGGCTGCGGTATCTTTGCCGCCGTGTCCGGGTCATCGGCGGCAACCGCGGCAACCATTGGCCGCATGTCGATCCCGGAATTGCGCAAACAGGGGTATCCCGACAAACTGATCCTGGGCACGCTTGCCGGGTCGGGCACGCTGGGCCTTTTGATCCCGCCATCGATCATTTTGATTGTCTATGGCGTGTCGGCGGAACTGTCGATTGCGCGCCTGTTTATTGCCGGTGTTTTGCCCGGTGCGATGCTGATTATCCTGTTCATGAGCTTTGTCGGCATTTGGGCAACGGTCAATAAGGACAAGATGCCGGCAGCGGAACCGAGCATTCCGTTTGCTGATAAAATCCGTGCATCGGGGCGGTTGATCCCGGTGATTACGCTTATTGCCGCGGTGATTGGCTCGATCTACGGCGGGATTGCCACCCCGACCGAGGCGGCGGCCTTTGGTGTTGTCGGGGCGTTGATCCTTTCGGGGATCAGCGGATCATTGACCCGTGAAAGCCTGATGGATGGGATTATGGGGGCCACGCGCACATCGTGCATGATCTGCTTTATCCTTGCCGGTGCGGCGGTTTTGACCGTGGCGATGGGCTTTACCGGTATTCCGCGTGAGCTTGCGGCATGGATCGCGCAGATGGATCTGTCGCCTTATGCGTTGCTCGCCGCACTGACCGTGTTCTTTATTGTGCTGGGCTGCTTCCTTGACGGGATTTCGGTGGTGGTTTTGACCACATCGGTGATCCTGCCGATGGTGCAGGCCGCAGGGATCGACCTTTTGTGGTTTGGCATCTATGTGGTGCTGGTGGTTGAAATGTCGCAGATCACCCCGCCGGTTGGTTTCAACCTTTTTGTTTTGCAGGGGCTTACAGGCAAGAACCTGTTTGCCATTGCGCTGGCTGCTTTGCCGTTTTTCTTCCTGCTGTTGTTTGCCGTGGTGCTGATTACCGTTTTCCCGGAAATCGCCACCTGGTTGCCACAGCAAATGAACGGCTGACCGGTTTGAATATCTGATCTTTCGTATCGAATTTTTTGACTACAGATGCCCAAGGAGACAGCATCATGGCTTCTCACGCCCAAAACGCCCCCGCTTCGCAGACGGCAGGACAGCCAAAATGGCAGTTCTGGATTGATCGCGGCGGTACTTTTACCGATATCGTTGCCCGCAAACCGGACGGGTCGCTTGTTACGCACAAGTTGCTGTCGGAAAACCCGGAACGCTATGCCGATGCCGCCATTCAGGGCATTCGTGAATTGCTTGATGTTCCGGCCGGTGAAAAAATCCCGGGTGAGAAAATCGAAGCGGTTAAAATGGGCACCACTGTTGCCACCAATGCGCTTCTGGAACGCAAAGGCGACCGCACCGCGCTTGTGACGACCAAGGGGTTCCGTGATTCATTGCGTCTGGCCTATCAGAACCGCCCGCGTTTGTTTGATCGCAACATCAAGCTGCCGGAAATGCTGTATGAAAGCGTGATTGAGGCCGATGGCCGCTTTGACGCGCAGGGTGAAGAACTTACCGCACTTGATCGCGACGCGCTGCGTACCGAGTTGCAGGCTGTTTACGATGACGGCATTCGTGCCTGTGCCATCGTGTTCATGCATGGGTACCGTTATACCGCGCATGAAAATGCGGCGGCCGAGATTGCACGCGATATCGGGTTTACCCAGGTATCGGTCAGCCATCAGGTCAGCCCGTTGATGAAACTGGTGTCGCGCGGCGATACCACGGTGGTGGATGCGTATCTGTCGCCGATCCTGCGCCGCTATGTTGATCAGGTCGCAAGCGAGCTTGGCGGTGTGAAACTGATGTTCATGCAGTCGAATGGCGGGCTGACCGATGCCGCGAAGTTTCAGGGCAAGGACGCCATTTTGTCGGGCCCGGCGGGCGGTGTTGTCGGCATGGTCCGCACGGCCGAAATGGACGGTTTCAAGCAGGTCATCGGGTTCGACATGGGTGGGACGTCCACCGATGTTTCGCACTATGACGGCGAATATGAACGTGATTTTGAAACGCAGGTTGCCGGGGTGCGCATGCGCGCCCCGATGATGAAAATCCATACGGTTGCTGCCGGTGGCGGCTCGATCCTGCATTTTGATGGCGCGCGTTTCCGCGTGGGTCCCGACAGTGCCGGGGCCAATCCGGGACCAGCGGCCTATCGCCGCGGTGGGCCACTTGCGGTGACCGACATCAATGTCATGCTGGGCAAGGTTCAGCCGGAATTCTTCCCCAATGTGTTTGGCCCCGAGGGCAATGAGCCGCTTGACGCCGATGCGGTGCGCGCCGGGTTTGAGGCGATGGCCTCCAAGATCAAGGACAGCACCGGACAGGTTCGGACCCCGGAAGATGTCGCCGAGGGTTTCTTGCGCATTGCGGTGGAAAACATGGCCAATGCGATCAAGCAAATCTCGGTGCAGCGCGGCTATGACGTAACGGATTATATCCTGCAATGCTTTGGCGGGGCCGGGGGGCAGCATGCCTGTCAGGTGGCTGATACACTGGGCATGACCAAGGTATTTGTCCATCCGTTTGCCGGTGTTTTGTCGGCCTATGGCATGGGGCTTGCCGATATTCGGGCGATGCGCGAACAGGCGGTTGAGGCCAAGCTTGAAAGTGGCGCACTGGCCGGTCTTGATCAGCAGCTTGATGTGTTGGCCGCAGACGCACGCGGCGAATTGCATGAGCAGGGCATTACGGATGCCAAGATCAAGATGCTCAAACGGCTGCATCTGCGTTATGACGGCACGGATACGCCGCTTATCGTTGATTTCGGCGATGTTGACGCGATCAAGGGCCAGTTCGAAGAACAGCACAAACAGCGTTACGGCTTTGTCATGAGTGAAAAGCCGCTGGTGGTTGAGGCGGTTGCGGTTGAGGCAGTTGGCGAAACCCAGAGCCTTCCTGACGCCGAAGCCAAATCTGACAACACCGATGCTGTTGCCCCCGACGCGTTGGCAACCCGTGCGGTGGTGTTTGATGGCACATCGGAAGACACGCCGTTCTATAAACGCGAGGACATGAAACCGGGGGCGACCGTGCGTGGCCCCGCCGTGATTGTCGAGCCGGTTGGCACTACCGTGATTGATCCGGGCTGGGAAGCCAAGGTCAATGCGCGCGATCATCTGGTTCTGACCCGTGTTGTGGCGATGAAACGGTCCGAGGCGATTGGCACACAGGCCGATCCGGTGATGCTTGAGGTGTTCAATAATCTGTTTATGAACATTGCCGAGCAGATGGGCGTTACGCTGGCCAACACGTCATACTCGGTCAACATCAAGGAACGTCTTGATTTCTCCTGTGCGCTGTTTGATCAGGAAGGCCTTCTGATTGCCAATGCGCCGCATATGCCGGTGCACCTGGGATCGATGGGGGAATCTGTTCAGGCGGTCATGCGCAATAATGTCGGCAGCATGAAGGCTGGCGATGTTTATATGCTCAATGACCCGTATAACGGCGGCACGCATTTGCCTGACATCACCCTGATCACCCCGGTGTTTGGCGATGATGGCAAGGATATCCTGTTCTATGTCGCGTCACGTGGGCACCATGCCGATGTCGGCGGGATCACGCCGGGCTCGATGGCGCCAAATTCGCGCATTCTTGAAGAAGAAGGGGTCTTGATCGACAACTTCAAACTGGTCGATCAGGGCAAATTTGATGAACCGGGCCTGACCGGCCTGCTTGAGGGGGCGAAATACCCGGCACGCAACCCCTATCAAAACATTGCCGATTTGCGCGCACAGATTGCGGCCAATGAAAAGGGTGTGCAGGAACTGCGCAAGATGGTCGATCACTTTGGCCTTGAAGTTGTGCATGCCTATATGGGCCATGTGCAGGACAACGCCGAAGAAAGCGTGCGGCGCGTGATCGATAATCTTGAAGGTGGCGAGTTCTCCTATGAAATGGATAATGGCGCGGTCGTAAAGGCCAAGGTCACCATCCATAAGGAAACCCGATCCGCCACGGTTGATTTCACCGGCACATCCGATCAGCTTGATAACAACTTCAATGCGCCGTCGGCGGTGACGCGGGCCGCGGTTCTCTATGTCTTCAGAACGCTTGTTGATGATGACATTCCGCTCAATGCCGGGTGTTTGAAACCGGTTGATTTGATCGTGCCCGAAGGATCAATGCTAAACCCGGTTTACCCGGCCGCGGTCGTTGCCGGGAACGTTGAAACGTCCCAGCATGTGACTGATACGCTGTATGCCGCCCTTGGTGTGATGTCGGGTGCGCAAGGGACCATGAACAACTTCACCTGGGGCAATGATACCCATCAGTATTATGAAACCATCTGTGGTGGTTCGGGTGCTGGACCGGGTTTTGATGGCACCAGTGGGGTTCACACCCATATGACCAATTCGCGCCTGACCGATCCGGAAGTACTTGAATGGCGCTTCCCGGTGATGCTGGAAAGCTTTGAAATCCGGCAAAATTCCGGTGGGAATGGTGAGTTTAAGGGCGGCAATGGCACAACGCGCCGGGTCCGTTTCCTTGAAGACATGACCGCATCGATCCTGTCAAACCACCGTCGTGTCCCCAATCAGGCGGTCGCAGGCGGCGAGCCCGGCAAACTTGGCCGCAATGCGATTGAACGCGTTGATGGCACGGTTGAGGAGCTTAAAGGAACCGACGGGGCGCAAATGCATCCCGGTGATGTCTTTATCATCGAAACCCCGGGGGGCGGGGGCTACGGCAAGGCTTGATCGTAGCACCCGTCACTTAAGATCAGTTGGGAATAGAGCCCACCAAAACATGGGTCGCCGGGAAACCGGCGGCCTTTTTTGTGTCTGATGTCATGGCAGTGTCATTGTTGGTGAAATTGACAACACTTCGTTTGTGTTGGTATAAATACCAACATGAAAGCCAATTTGCTTATGCGTGAGCGTCATCAGCTTGCGCCAGATGCTTTTGTTGAAATGCGCATTTGGCAGGTGCCGCAATCGGTGCGTGGTTCTGCGCATATGTTCAAATATGCGCTGGCTTATGTCGTCGCCGGGGAATGTGTCCTTCGCTATGACAACGAAGCTGGCAAGGGCGACCACAGGCATATTGGCGATGTTGAAATATCCTATGACTTTTCGACACCGGCGCAATTGCTGCGTGATTTCTGGGCCGATGTCGATGGATGGAGGCGGATATGACCACCGATAACACTTCCAATACGGTAACTCTTTCGGTTGCGTCGCGCGATGATGTGACCAAGCGTGCGCTTGCTGCGTTTGACGGCACAGCACAGGGGGCGCATATCTCGTTCGCATCGGTTGAGTTGCTGTGGCAAACCATGACGCCCAAACGGTGGGACTTGCTCAAAGTCATGACCGGACAGGGGGCGATGAGCATGCGTGAAGCTGCCAGGCGGGTTGGTCGGGATGTCAAAACGGTTCATGGGGATGTTCATGCCTTGCTGAATGCTGGCGTTCTTGACCGGGAGGAAAATGGCCAGATAACGTTTCCTTTTGATGCCGTGCATGTTGATTTTACGCTGACGACGGCAGCGTAAATCTGAAAATCTGGAAATCGGGCCCGCTGCGATCACGCCATATCGCACCAATTTGACAGGATGAGAGCACCGTGAAATTTTTCATATTGAACCAGCGCTATTTCGTGATCGCCAGCGTTGCGCTTTTGACAGCCGTTTTTGTGATCTGTGCTGGCGTGGTCAACAGTTGGTTCTGGGTGCCTGCCGTTATCTTTGGCGCCCTGTTGCTGGTCGGGTTTCATGACTTGCGCCAGAACAAGCATTCCATCCTGCGCAACTATCCCATAAGCGCGCATATCCGCTTTATCCTTGAAAGTTTCCGCCCGGAAATTCGCCAGTACCTGCTTGAAAGCGATCAGGATCAAATCCCGTTCAGCCGTCAGTCGCGCGGACTGGTTTATCAGCGTGCCAAGGGGGCCGAGGATAAACGCCCGTTTGGCACGATTGAGGATGTTTATAAATCGGGTTATGCCTGGCTGACCCATTCGGTTGCGCCAACCACCATTCCCGATAGCGATTTTCGCGTTCGGGTCGGGGGGCCCAATTGCAAGCAACCCTATCAGGCCAGTATTTATAACATCTCGGCGATGAGTTTCGGCTCCCTGTCAGGCAATGCGATTTTGGCACTGAACAAGGGTGCCAAGAAGGGTGGCTTTGCGCATGATACCGGGGAAGGCAGCGTTTCACGCTATCACCGCGAAGGCGGTGGTGATTTGATCTATCAGGTGGCATCGGGGTATTTCGGATGCCGCAATGACGACGGCAGTTTTTCCGAGGAAAAATTCGCCGAAACAGCCGCCGACCCGCAGGTCAAAATGATTGAGGTGAAACTCAGCCAAGGGGCGAAGCCCGGGCACGGGGGGATGTTGCCCGCGGCCAAGATCACCAAGGAAATTTCCGACGCGCGCGGCATTCCCATGGGGATTGATTGCATTTCACCCGCCGCGCACAGCACATTTTCAACCCCGATTGGCCTGATGGAATTCATCGGCCGATTGCGCGACCTTTCGGGCGGAAAACCGGTTGGGTTCAAACTGTGTATCGGGCATCGCCGCGAATTTATGAGCATCCTTAAAGCGATGCTTAAAACCGGCATCGTGCCTGATTTCATCGTGGTCGATGGCAAGGAGGGCGGGACCGGAGCGGCCCCGGTTGAGTTTGTCAATCACGTCGGCATGCCGATGCATGAGGGGCTTACCTTTGTGCATAATGCGTTGCGCGGGGCTGGCCTTCGTGAACAGGTGAAAGTGGGGGCGGCGGGCAAGATCGTGTCGGCCTTTGACATTGCACGCACCCTTGCCCTTGGGGCGGACTGGTGTAATGCGGCACGTGGTTTCATGTTTGCACTGGGCTGTATTCAGGCCCAGTCATGCCATACCAACTGCTGCCCGGTGGGGATTGCAACGCAGGATAAAATCCGCCAGCGTGCGCTTGACCCGGGTGATAAAAGCGAACGTGTGGCACGGTTCCATAAAAATACCATGCATGCCCTTGCTGAAATTACCGGGGCGGCAGGGCTTCATGATCCGCGCAACTTCATGCCCTATCACTTCATGGTCCGGCAAAAGGACAATGAGTTTGTTGATGGCAATGAAGCCTATCCGTATCTGCCCGAAGGGTTCCTTGTTGCCGATACGGAAATCGAGGAACTCCATGACTGGCATTCGCGCTGGGATCGCGCGTCGGCGGAAACCTTTGCGCCCAAGGAAATCCCGTTTGGGCCTTATAAACGGGCCAAGGACGACACGACCGAGAAAGCTGCTCAATAAGGAGGACGCCCAATGGCAGTAAAACGCATTGTGTCAAACTTCGCGGTTACGGATATCGCCAAGGCCAAAGCCTTTTATGAGGATATTCTGGGTCTTTCGACCGTCATGGATCATGGCTGGATCAGGACTTTCGCCGCATCTGGTGAAACCATGACGACACAGGTCAATTTTGCAACCGAAGGCGGTTCAGGTACTCCGGTGCCCGATATGTCGGTTGAAGTCGATAACCTTGAAGAAACACTGGGCCGCATGACGGCTTCCGGTATCGAGATTGAATATGGCCCGGTCGATGAGCCATGGGGTGTCAGGCGGTTTTACGTCCGTGACCCGTTTGGCAAGCTGGTCAATATTCTTGAGCATAAATGATAAAAAGCCCGACTGCATTGACAGTCGGGCTTTAAGATTTCTGACGTTTGTTGACGTGCGGCGCGAGATCCCCGCCTTCGCGGGGATGACGGATATATATTCGCGTGTGAAGGGGCGTCATGCCCGCGAAGGCGGGCATCTCAAGCGTTAGGCACATGCGGGACGATGGGGGTGTATGCAAGAGCGAATGCCGTCACGCTGCGCGCTGCATTTCCACCGTCGGGATATCGCGGTCGGGGACCGGGCCGGTCACAAGGAAGCCGAATTTGCGGTAGAATGCTTTGGCACGTTCATTGTGCGCAACGACGGTCAGGCGGACGTTGCTGCGCGCGCCATGTTCGGCCAGCGCATCAAGGGCGGCGATCATCAACGCCTTGCCTGCACCACTGCCGTGTGATGCCGGATCAACCATGATCCAGTCGATTTCCGGGCTTTCGTGAATGGCGATCACGTAGCCAAGAAGATGCTCGTCCGCGGTGGCGACATAGACAGAATGGTTGTCACTGCCAAGCGCATGTTGGAAAACATCGGTCGATTTGGCGACATAGGCGGCAACGGTTTTGGCCGCAGAATCCCCCATGCCTTCGATAAAATAGGTTGAATCTGTCGCGCGCTTTGTCAGGTCGCGGATGAGAGAAAGATCGTCGGCAGTGCCTTTGCGGATCTGCATTTTTTATAAAAGCTCGTGCTCGTTATTTTGGTTGGGGCGAGGGTCAGAATACATTGAATTCGTATGTCCTGACCTTTAATGACCCGGCGTTCAGTGTCGCCTAAATTTCATACCATGTGGTTAATGTCCAGACTTCTGAACATCAGATTTTTGCGTTGTTTGGCGATGGATGCCGTGCATCTGGCACTGTGACCGGGCCTTTTGGCCCTATGAGGCGGTGTTATTTACGACGGCGTTTTTTATCGCGGTACATTTCAAGATCGGTGACCGCAATCATGTCCTCAAGACTTTGATTGACCGGATCAAAAAACACCGATGCACCCGAACTGATTTCCGGTGTTTCGCGGATCGGTGTTTTTGCCTTGGGGACCGATAGTTTGGCATTGGCAAGCGCATTGCGCACGCGGGCGATAATGGTCGTCAAATCACCGCGATTGCGCACATACCCCAGAACGGCAAACTCATCACCGCCCATGCGGCCACAAATATCGACTTCGCGGATACTTTCGGTGATGGCCTTGCCAACCGCACGCAGGGCTGCATCGCCGGCGGCATGGCCGTAATCATCGTTCCAGTGTTTCATGTCATCAAGATCAATGAAAATAATCCCGATGTTGTGGTGATAGCGTTTGGCGATGCGGATTTTCTGATGGGCCAGCATTTCGAACCCGGCGCGGTTGTTCAGGCCGGTTAACGGGTCTGACATCGAAATATTGCGCATGATCTGATATTGCTCATACAGGCGCAAATCGGCCTCGATCAGGTCGCGGAAACATTCAAGAAGTTCAAGCTGACGTTTGTCATATCCGGTTGGTTTGGTGTCAAATACGCACAGGGTGCCAAACACCACGCCATTGGGCCAAAACAGCGGCACCCCGTAATAGGATACATACCCATCTTCGGTCAGTTCGGGGTTATCAGCCCAGTCGGGCTTGCCTGTGGCATCGGGTTCATAAAACGATGCCTTGGTTTGTGCGACGCGGCGGCAGTAAATGTTGCGGCTGCTCGGTTCGGACTTGCCCGATAGTTTGCGGTTGGGATTTGCGTCATTCTGGCTGGTCAAGGCGGCACGAAAGCCAAGTTTGTCATTGTATTCGACAACATAGCCCGCCGTGGCCCCCAAAAGCCCCGTCATCAGGTCAATAGCACGTTGCCATTTGTCCATTGAAGACAGCATGGCTTCATCATTTGCCAGCCAGTCCTGTGTTTTCAGGGTCACCATCGAGACTGCTTTCACTTCTTGGCGTGATCATGGAGCATCAATGGCCTTAACTGACATGTGGTGCCCCGCTATCTTCATATTTGTCTGATGAAGGTTAAGAACAAGCTTTCTTTTCCATGATTTAGGGGCAGTGGGATGTGTTTTTTGTCGTCGTGGGCAGTTCAATAATCTGTATTTCCGGTTTGTCGGTCAGATTGTTGCCCCTTTTACTTGCGATTGCAGGAGACAGGTTTCAAACTTGACCGGATTTTCCAATTGGCCGAACCAAGATTGATTAAAGATAAAACAGGAGACGCCCCGATGGCAGACGTGATCGATTACACGATCCATGGTGAAGAAATGCAGTTGGTGGAGATCGAACTTGATCCGGGCGAGGGGGTTCGGGCCGAAGCCGGGGCCATGATGTATATGTCCGACGGCATTGCCATGCAGACTGGTACGGGCGGCGGCATCTTTTCCGGCTTTAAGCGCATGCTGACCGGCGAGGGGTTCTTTATCACCAGTTTCGTGCATGAAGGTCAGAACAAGGGGCATGTTGCCTTTGCCGCCCCGTATCCGGGCAAGGTGGTGCCGCTTGATCTTGCGACCTATGGCGGGGAAATCATTTGCCAAAAGGATGCTTTTCTGTGTGCGGCGGCGGGCATTGATATTGATATCGCCTTTTCCAAGAAAATCGGGGCCGGGTTGTTTGGCGGCGAAGGATTTATTCTGCAACGGCTGACCGGTGATGGGCTGGCGTTTGTGCATGCCGGGGGCACGATCATTAAAAAGGAACTGCAACCGGGGCAAACACTTCGCGTCGATACCGGTGCGCTGGTGGCACTGACCCCGTCGGTGGATTATTCGATCAAGTTTATTGGTGGCTTTACCAATGCGCTGTTTGGCGGCGAGGGGCTTTTTGTCACCACCCTTGAAGGGCCGGGGACGGTTTGGTTGCAAAGCTTGCCGTTTGCGCGGCTGGCGGACCGGATTGCCGCAGCCTTGCCGCAAGATCGCAATAAGGGGTAATTCCCGCGTGCTGAGACGGACAATGGATCAGGCTGCTCACCATATGGTGGGCGGCTTTTTTTGCATTTTCTGGGTAAAAGGTAATACCAATTTCGACCATCTCGGCGTAGGGTGGGCGAAATCATTTAAGGTCGCCCGAGCAGATCGATGGTCCATCCCCACATTCAAATGGGCCATTGTGCGTTCAGGCAAACCTGATTGCCACCCGGACCAAGGGGGCAAAGCCCCGAAAATACGAGGAACGTCATGTCGGATCGTCAATATGAACGCATTGAAACCCCGGAAAGCCTGATCAGCACCTTGCGCGAGATGCTTGGAGATCGGCTTTCGACAGCGGCGGCTGTGCTTGAGCAGCATGGCAAGGATGAAAGCTGGCACGCGGCATCCCCACCCGATGCGGTGGTTTTTGCCACCACGACCGAGGAAGTCGCCGAGGTGGTCAAGCTGTGTGCGGCGCATGAGGTTCCGATTGTGCCGTTTGGCGTTGGATCGTCGCTTGAAGGCCATGTTGCGGCCTTGCGCGGGGGGATTTGTATTGATCTGTCGCGCATGGACGCGATTTTGGAAGTCAATAACGAAGACCTTGATTGCCGGGTTCAGGCGGGTGTCACCCGTGAGCAGCTTAATGATCATTTGCGTGATACCGGTTTGTTTTTCCCGATTGATCCGGGGGCGAATGCATCCATCGGCGGCATGACGGCGACCCGTGCATCGGGCACCAATGCGGTGCGCTATGGCACCATGCGCGAGAATGTGTTGAACCTGACGGTGGTGACACCCGATGGGAAAATCATCAAGACCGCCAATCGGGCGCGGAAATCATCGGCGGGTTATGACCTGACGCGGTTGTTTGTCGGGTCCGAAGGCACCCTTGGTGTGATCACGGAAATCGCCTTGAAGCTGTATGGCATCCCCGAGGCGATGTCGGCGGCGGTGTGCGTCTTTCCGTCGGTTGCAGCCGCGGTTGATACCACGATCCTGACCATTCAGGCGGGTATTCCGGTCGCACGCATTGAGTTTCTCGATGAAATGCAAATCCGGGCGATCAATAAATATTCCAAAACCGATCATAAAGAAGCGCCGACCTTGTTCTTTGAATTCCATGGTACGGATGCCGGGGTGAAGGAGCAGGCGGAATTTGTGCAATCGGTTGCCGAAGAATTCGGGGCCGAGGAATTCCAGTGGGCGACCCGTCAGGAAGACCGCAATAAACTGTGGGCGGCACGCCACAAGGCATACTACGCGTCGCTGCAACTTGAACCGGGCAAGGCCGGGATGCCGACCGATGTTTGTGTGCCGATTTCAAAACTGGCCGAAGCGATTTCCGAAACCCGTGCCGATTGTGATGCCAGCCCGTTGACCTGCACGATTGTTGGTCATGTCGGGGATGGTAATTTCCATACCCTGATCCTGCTTGATCCCAGTGATCCTGATCAGATGGCCGAGGCAAAGCGCCTTCATGACCGGATGGTCGAACGTGCGCTTAAACTGGGCGGGACCTGTACCGGGGAACATGGCATTGGCTATGGCAAGCTTGATTTCATGGAAGCCGAGCACGGGGCGGATACGATTGCGCTGATGCGTGCGCTTAAAACCGCGATTGACCCCAAAGGTCTGATGAATCCGGGGAAGCTTATTCCCGGTCTTTGATATCATCAGACTATTTATGATTGATGCGAAAAACGGGGCCTTTTGCGTCCCGTTTTTGTTTTGGTTAGAACCGGAACGACAGGGAAAGTGATCCGAACTGATCGGCACCGTCCTGTGCGGTATATTCGGCGGTGCGATACACATGGGTATAGGTCAGGCGCGCCTGACCCATGATCACGGCAAAGCCGATTTGCAAATCGCCGACCAGCGGTTCCTTGTCGACGGAATTACTGTCCTGGAACGTATTGCCATCAAGCGTGATATCACGTGCGACATACCGCCCGGCGACCCCGGCAAACAGATACCCACTTAGTGGGAAGCCCTCGGTATCGGGGACGAAGAAATCAGATCCCGGCAAGCTGGGGCGAATGCGCGGCGGACCGTAATCGGCAGGCAAGTCAAACCCCATGCGAAACATCGTGCCCACCTCGGCATTGGTAAAGGCATTGCCAAGCGACACAGCCCCGTGCGGGGTGGCATCAAATTCGATCCCGGCAATGTCGGCTTCAAACCAGCTGCGGTATTTGCGTTCATAGGTCAGGTTCAGCAGCGGTTCGTTTTCGATCTGATTGTCCCAGCCTTCGGGTGCGGGGCTGTTGATGTTTTTGTGAACGATTTTCTGTGTTTTGTCGGCGAGCGATGCTGGACCGACCACGCCCAGTGTCAGTTCAAGCGTATCAATGCGCGAATAGTTGCCGTCACCATCATTTTGCAATCCGGTATCGGACAACAGCCCGACCGTACCTGCGAGAATACCGGCCCAGGGACGATCATCGGGCTGGTTTTCGGCAATGGTGATGTCGTCGGGCGTGTACATGGTCTGGCCGAAGGAATAGCTGGTTCGAATGCGGCCGTTCGAGGCAAAGAATGGAACTTTTTTGGCAGCAGTGAGGAAGGATGCCGGTGCGGAATCCTCAGGCGAGATAAAGGCAAGACGCACGCCATTGGTGTAATGCTGATCACTGTTGGTCGGTGTGAATACGTCATTTTCCACCGAGAGCGACACCCCCCATTTTTCATCCGGGGTTCGGGTCGATTGCGGTCCGCTGGCTGTGTTTTCCTGCGCACTGACATGCTGCGTTGCTGCGATCAGGCTGAGCAATGAAACCGATAGGGCCGCAGGATATTTGATGGCTCTGGACAAGGGCATGGTGGGTTCTACTCGCTCAATCGGCTTTGTTGTTGGAATTTCAAACCAAATTCAATTCTGATTTTGCCCAATTTATGGCGCAGTGTCGCATAGTTAACGCATCCGTCCACAGTTAACATAAACTCAGCCGACGCGCGATTGTTCCCGTCTGGGCTAAATCGGGCGCAAACGTTCATCGGGTGTTTGCTGTCGTACAGGAAAAGAGCCCGCAAATCGTCGGTAAAAGAAACAGGACGAGGTTACGGGCTTAACGTCAAGCGCCCGCCCGTTTGATCAATCATGTGATCCTAGGGCAGGCGCCTTTATTAACGATGCTATGCGTGATGTCTTATGGCAGTTTAGGCCGTTTTGCGGCGCAGGCGCGCGACATCTGTTTGGCTGGTGTCAATTATTCCGCGATAGGCATGCCAGCTGGAAAAGCCCAAAAGCGGCATGATGACAGCCATGCCAAACAAAAACACAACCATGCCACATGCCGACAGGATGGCGATCACCGCCGCCCAGCCGGTCAGGACTTTCCAGTTTTTGCGAAATGCCGCGACACTGATGATAACAGCCGTGATGACATCAACGTCGCGATCAACCAGTAACGGTATCGACACGACCGAAACCGCAAAAACCATGATGGCCAATGCACCGCCAAGAATGCTTCCGGTGATCAGGAAGGTCATGGCGTCACGCGAAAAGAAGGTTTCCCATACCAGCACATCAAGCGATGGCACCGTGCCATTATAAAACAAGGCAAACAGCAACATCGCAATACGTGTCCACACCAAGAAGAACAGCATCAACATAATGCCGATGGCACCAATTTGGCCCGGGTTGCGGCGAAACCCGTTCAGGCTGTGCCAAAGGGTGACGTTCTCGCCCATTTCAAGGCGGCGACTGGTTTCATAAAGCCCGACAGCCAGAAGCGGGGCGAGGAGCATAAAGCCCGCCGCCAAGGGTAAGGTCAGATGAAGCTGCCCAGTTCGAAAGATGCTCAGGACCACAAGATAGCCTGCAAGAACACAGAATGCGCCATAGGCCAACCCGATGGCAGGGGCACGTTTGAAATCCCGCCAGCCTGCTTCAAGCCATGCACCGGACTGATCGGTGGTGATTTCGCGAATGGCGATGCCGCTTATTGTGGGTTCGACCGTATTGTTTGTCTTTACGATTGTTGTTTCGGTCATGGGTGTCCTCCCTGTCGCTTTGGCCGGTTTGATTTGGCCTGTCTCATTTGGCATGTCGCTTTTCGCAAAACGATCTTTTGATCTGCCTGAAAGTCAGGATTGAATTTGCTGGTGTGTAAAATGTATCATTTTAAAGGTGGATTTCCACCATCCAGTTGATTTTAAAGCATGTATAAAGAATGTGTGATGTGCCATTCTGATGAAATTGGGTTATGTTCCTGCATGCTGTGGGATTGTTTGGATTGGTTAAAAAATCAGATTTTAATCAGTCTGGATGCTTGACTGCGGCGTATGACCCATACAGATGACACGGAATGTGGACAATTGGGGCGATAAGACCCATCTGAACATCGGAAAACCAATCGAACGGTCTGTGAACAATCTCTCGCCATTTTCTATTGCGAGACGTAATACGAACCCTATGCTTTTGGGGCCTGACCCGAAACTTGAAATCGAACCTTAAAAGGTCGCTGCCCACCGGCAGAACGATCTTGCGAGCAAGCGGAGCCTGACTTTTGAAAAAAATCCTTGCCGTTATCGGCGCTGTGCTGGTCGTTTTGATTGCAGCGTTGCTGATCATTCCATCCCTGATCGACTGGAATGGCTATAAGGCCCAGGTCAGTCAGGCTGTCCGTGATGCCACGGGACGCGAACTTGTGATCAATGGCGATTTGTCGATGTCGTTGATCCCGTCGCCTGCCTTGTCGGCAGAACAGGTTGCACTTGGCAATGCGCCTGGTGCAACGGACGCGAACATGGTGACGATTTCAGAAGTGCGGGTTTCCGTTGCGATGATGCCGCTTTTGACCGGTAATGTTCAGGTCACCGAAATCAGCCTGATTGATCCGGTGATTGCCATCGAAACGTTTGAAGATGGCAGCAACAACCTTGTGTTCGATCCGGCACAGGCAAAGCGTTCCGGCCCGGATGCGGGGACGATCACCACGCCCGAGCCTGCAACGCCATCGACAGAAAACACCCCGGCTGCACCGACATCCGGTGATGATGGTGCAAGCAGCGATTTCTCCAGCGCCATTCAGGTTGACCGGCTTGAGGTCGAAAATGCCACGATCATTTACCGCACACCGGGCAGTGAGGAACGCATCGAAGGGCTGACCATTGGTGTGTCGGCCGATAGCCTGAATGGCCCGATGGACGGCGAAGGATATGTGTTTTATCGCGGCATTCCGCTGACGTTTGAATTTAACGTCGGACAGATCAGCCAAACCGGTCCTTTCCCGGTCAGTCTCAAGGTCGGTGTCGACAAGGTCGATGGGGGCATTTCGCTCGGCGGTAAAGTTGACCTGTCTTCGGACAGTCCCGGATTTGACGGCCAGATTGAAGGCAAGTTTGATGATCTGCGCGCAGCAGCATTGCGCATTGCCGGTGAGGGAGCAGACATCCCTGATATTGCCGCCAAGCCGTTTGACCTTGGCGGGCACATCACGGCCGATGCCAAATCGGTTACGTTAAATGATTTGTCGATCCGTTTTGGGGAAACCCGTGGATCGGGGGCGATTGCGATTGATCAGGAACCGCGTATGCGGGCTGATGTTGCGTTGCGCTTTAACCAGCTTGATCTGGATTCAATTCTGGTGCTGGCCGATGTCGGTGATGGCGTAAAGGCACCAGTAGCCGACACCGCATCGGGTTCATCATCGACCGATGCAGGAAAAGCATCCGATGAGGCGCAGTCCATTCCATCGCAAAGTTCGGTGAAATCGGGTTCAGCAAACGGGCCGATTATTCCGGCCGATCTGACAGCATCCATCGATTTTGAAGTCGAGACCCTGATTTATAATCAGACGCCCATTCACAATGCCCGTATCAACGCGGCGATTGCCAACAGCAAAGTCACCTTGAACGAGGTATCCGCCGGATTGCCCGGTGGAACGGACTTGGCAGTGTTTGGTAGCATTTCGGGTGAAAAATCGACACCATCTGCGGCACTTAGCTATGAAATCGCGTCGGAAAATATCCGTGCAGTGATCCGTTGGCTTGGTGTTGATGTTGATGGTGTGCGCGCTGATCGGTTGCGCCGTTTCTCGCTGACCGGCGGGATTAAAGGCACACCTGAGCAGCTTAACATTTCCGATCTGGACATGCGCATTGATGACACCGCCATTCGCGGTGCTGTGGTTGCCAATATCAGTGGTCCGGGACTGCCGTCCCTTGGCATCGGGCTTAAGCTTGATCGCATCAATCTTGATCAATACCTTCCGAGCAGCCCAAGTGCGGCGGGCAGCGATCAAGGTTCTGGTGCGTCGTCAGGGACGACTTCCGGTTCGGGGGCTGCATCATCTGATGGTGCTTCTGGTCAAGGGACTGCAGGTGGCACAGATGCCGATATGGTCAAACTGATCAAGGATGCCCTGGCACCACTTGACGGGATGGCAGCCAATTATCGGTTGTCGGCCGATGAGATCATTTCATCGGGTGTGTCGGTGCGCGGGATCGTTATTGATGGCAACATCAATGGGCGCAAGATCGCACTGAACAATTTTGCCATTGCCGATGCGGCTGGTCTTGCGGCCAGTGCCAAGGGAACATTTAATGGTGCTACGGACATTCCGGCATTTGAAGGTTTGGCCGTGCGCGTTACGGCCAAAACGCTTGAGCCGTTGGCGAAACTGACGGGGATTACCCTGCCGGCACCGGCCAGCAGTTATAAAAGCATTCAGGCCAATATTGGTTTGAACGGACCTGTGAGCGGGCCAACACTTGATCTTGATGTGTCCAATCCGTTGGCACAGGTGAGCCTTAAGGGTGTGTTGGCCAATATCTTTGGCGCCAATCCCGGCCTTGATGGCAAACTTGGTGTTCAGGCATCAAGCCTGAACCGGGCACTTGATCTTGTGGCACCGACCTATACCCCATCGGGGAACCTTGGGCGTCTGGCACTTTCCAGTACGGTTAAGGGAACGGCACAGAACATCAATCTGGGCGACCTGAAACTGGTCGTCGGAGCATTTGAAACGGCGGGGGACGTCAAGTTTGATGCGACGCAGGCCCAGCCAAAAGTCACCGTCAGCCTTTCTGGTGGCAAGCTTGCGGTTGATCCGTTCCTGCCAGCCGAGAAACGCGCTGGTTTGATGCCGGGTGCGGGAAGTGGGATGCGCAAGGCAGCATTTAACCTGCCGCAGACGGCAAGTGTCACCCGTGTGGATGCCCGTGATGGCACGCCGTGGGATGATACGGTGATTGATGTTTCGGCCTTGCGGTCGATTGATGCCGACATCACCATTGTCCTTGATCAGCTTGATTTTGATACCTACAGCCTGATGAAGCCCGACTTGAAGGCGGATCTTGTTGCCGGGTTGTTGACGATTTCCAAGCTGACCGGTGTGTTGGGCGGTGGTGATCTGGTGATTGATGGTAATTTCGATGCGCGCAGCACCGACATTCCCAAACTTGCCCTGAAAGGCACGCTGGATGGTGCGCGGGTTGAAAAACTTGCCCCTATTCAGGTCGCCAGTGACCTTATCAATGGCGGTATTCAAACCAAGTTTGATGTTTCCGCATCGGGCAATACATCGCGTCGTCTAGTCTCAGCCCTTGGCGGGACAGCCGATTTTGTCCTGAACAATGTGCGGTTCAGCAATGCCGATAAACGGTCTGCTGATCCGAAACTGAACTTGCAGGCTTTGCTTCGTCAGGGGCCGCAGGCCATGGTGGTTGAGGGTATTGGCAACAACGACATTCTTGAAACGCTTGAGGCCGATATCACCATCACCAACGGTGTGGCCAAAACCACCCGGGTTGAGGCAACCTCACGCGTGGGGACGGCGGATGCGGATGCGACCCTTGATTTGCCCAAATGGCTAATGGATACGCGCGCCGACTTTGATTTCTCGGAAAAAATCGAAGAACTGCCGCCGTTCAGTGTCTTTGCCAAAGGCAAAATTGACGATCCGGTGATTACTGGACGGATGGACAAGGTTGCGGTGAAGGTTCTTGATAACCTTTTGGACAAGGCGCTTGGCGGGGATGGATCGTCCGGTTCAAGTGGTGATTCGGGTAAGGATGCGGCCAAAGGATTGCTAAAAGGTCTTTTGAATCAATTCGGTCGCTAATCCCTGTCCTTGAGATTTTATCTTTGAAACGGCCCTGCAGTGCGGGGCCGTTTTATTTTTGGGACATTGCCATAGTAGTTGATTGTCACATAACGGCAAAAAAACCTTAACAAAGTGGCTCGGCTTCTACATGATCCGCGCGTCGATTCCCTTTGATGGTAACGGTTGATTATGTCGGTAAAGAAAACGGCTCTGGATAAGGACCTTAGGTGGCAGAAGCGCATGGATGCGGGGATGGGTGAAACCGCCTCGATCAGTGCGAAGCTTGGTCTGGCACTTGTGTTCCTGCTGGCGTGCAGCGCGTTTGTCGCCTTTCAAATGGGCGGGGTGCCGCAAAGTGGTTTCCTGATTGCGGCTGCCGTTATTGGCGGGTACATGGCGCTCAACATTGGGGCCAATGACGTTGCCAACAATGTTGGCCCGGCGGTGGGGTCCAAGGCGCTGACCATGGTTGGCGCGCTTTTGATTGCCGCTGTTTTTGAGGCTGCTGGTGCGATCATTGCCGGTGGCGATGTTGTCAGCACGATCAAGAACGGCATTATTGATCCGGCCCAGATGCCCGATCCTCAGACCTTTATCTGGGCAATGATGGCGGCCCTTCTTGCTGCTGCCTTGTGGCTTAACCTTGCGACATGGATTGGTGCGCCGGTCTCGACCACACATTCCATCGTGGGCGGGGTCATGGGGGCCGGTATGGCCGCCGTTGGCGTTGGTGCGGTAAACTGGCCGACCATGGGCACGATTGTCGCAAGCTGGGTAATCTCGCCGGTTCTGGGGGGAGTGATTGCCGCCGGGTTCCTGGCCTTTATCAAATTTCGCATCCTTTATACCGACGACCGGGTTGCTGCGGCGCGTAAATGGGTGCCCATCCTTGTCGGTGTGATGGTTTCGGCCTTCACGATGTATCTGATGATGAAGGGCGTTAAGAAAATCTGGAAAGTCGAAACGCCGGTTGTGATTGCAATTGGTATTGCGGCTTTCATCATTACCGTCTTGCCGGTGCGTCAGGCCGTTATGCGGGCCTCTGCTGATATGACGGGACGTCGCAAGGAAATTGCATCCCTGTTCCGGGTTCCGCTGGTTGTATCGGCGGCCCTTTTGTCATTTGCCCATGGGTCGAATGACGTTGCTAATGCGATTGGTCCGTTGGCGGCCATTGTTTCCGGTGTGAACAGCGGTGAGATTGTGACCTCTGCACCCATCCCGATCTGGGTGATGGTCATTGGCGCGATTGGCATCGCAGCCGGACTTATCCTGTTTGGGCCAAAACTGATCAAGACGGTGGGGTCGAAAATTACCAAACTTGATCCGATCCGGGCCTATACCGTCGCGCTGTCGGCAGCCTTGACCGTGATTATTGCCTCGGCGCTTGGTCTTCCGGTCAGTTCCACCCACATTGCGGTGGGGGCGGTGTTCGGTGTGGGCTTCCTGCGCGAAAGCCTTAGTCATCGTCGCCGCAAGATCAATCCGCCAATGTTGGTGAACGTTGGGAACGGGGATCAGGCCAATGAGCATATCGAAGCCCTGCGCCAGATTGATCCGAACGAAGCTGAGAAGGCCGAAAAGAAATTCCGCAAACGTCTTTTGGTGCGTCGTCGCTATGTGGTGACGATTGCAACCGCCTGGGTGGTGACGGTTCCGGCTGGTGCGTTTCTTGGCGCCTTGCTGTTCTTCACCATTCGCGGCATTATGTTGTAATATCAGAAAGAATAGAGTTTCGCGGCACGAGCCCCATTTTCTATGGGGTATGTGCAGCGATCTGCAGCGGCGGTCAGGGTTTTCCTGATCGCCGTTTTTCCTTGACCGCTCTGTGCCGTGGGCGTAAACACCCGGCAACCAAAGTTGTACCGAACCCGGTCTTGATCGTCGCCCAATAAAGTGGGCCGCGAGATTTGTTATGCGTGGGTCGACCTTATTGAAGGACAGGTAGATGAAAGCCATCATTTTCGGCATTCTGGCCATGGCCGCAACGGTTGTTGCATCCAACATTCTGGTCGAATATCCGCTGCCCGGCGTTTTGGCCGATTGGCTGACCTATGGTGCGTTTACCTATCCGGTGGCGTTCCTTGTGACGGATTTGACCAACCGCGCGCGCGGGGCCAAGGCGGCCCGTCTTGTGGTGCTGGCGGGGTTTGCGTTGGCGGTTGTGTTGTCGCTGGTCTTTGCCGACACACGCATTGCCATTGCATCGGGGTCGGCTTTCCTGATTGCGCAGATGCTTGATGTCACCATCTTTGACAAACTGCGTCAGGCGACCTGGTGGAAAGCGCCACTTGTCTCAAGCGGGATCGGGTCGGCTGTTGATACCGCGCTGTTCTTTTCCATTGCGTTCGTGGGCACCGGTTTGCCGTGGCATACATGGGCAATGGGTGATTTCACCGCCAAGGTGATCATGGCGCTGACCTGCCTTGCGCCGTTCCGTTTGTTGATGGCGGTGGTGACACCGCGCCAGAATGCGGAACCGGCACGAGGGTAATAAGCTGTCTGCTGCTTGTGATTTTTGGCGAAGGGGCGCATAAAACGCCCCTTCATTTGTTTGTTCATTGTTCTGGAATAGCCCTGATCCATGAAAGTCGATCTGTTCGATTTCGAATTACCGCGTGAGCGCATTGCCGAACATCCCGCATCGCCACGCGATGCGGCGCGTATGCTTGACCTGTCGGCGGCGGATATCCAAGACCGTATCGTGCGCGAATTGCCCGATATTTTGCGTCCCGGTGATTTGCTGATTTCAAATGACACCCGTGTTATTCCGGCCCGCCTGTTTGGCAAGCGCGGGGAGGCAAAGGTCGAAGTCACCCTGCATAAGCAGGAAGGCCTTGGCACTTGGGTTGCCTTTGCCAAGCCAGCCAAGAAGCTGCGGATTGGTGAAACATTCTGGGTGAATGATGAATTTGAGGCCGAGGTCCTTGATAAAAAGGACGGCGGCGAAGTGGTATTGCGGTTCAATAAGTCCGGTGCGGATTTGATTGCCGCGCTTGAGGAATATGGTGTGATGCCGTTACCTCCTTATATCCGGCGCGAAATAGGTGGCGATGATCAGGATAAATCCGATTATCAAACCATTTTCGCGCAAAAGGATGGTGCGGTTGCGGCCCCGACGGCCGGATTGCACTTTACCCCGGAATTGCTGGCCAATCTTGATGCGCGCGGAATTAACCGCCGCACGATTACGCTGCATGTCGGTGCGGGCACGTTTTTGCCGGTGAAGGTCGATGATACCGAGAACCACAAAATGCATGCGGAATGGGGATCAATTTCGCCTGAAATTGCCAATCTGATCAATGAAACGCGGGCCAATGGCGGACGGGTTGTTGCAGTTGGGACGACGTCGTTGCGATTGCTTGAAAGTGCGGCGCGCGAAGACGGGGTGGTTGAACCGTTTGAGGCAGAGACCGACATCTTTATCACGCCGGGGTATAAGTTCCGGGCGGTGGACATGTTGTTGACCAACTTCCATCTGCCGCGTTCGACCCTGTTCATGCTGGTATCGGCCTTTGCCGGGTTTGACCGGATGAAGGCGGCCTATGCCCACGCGATCGAAAACGAATATCGTTTTTATTCCTATGGCGATTGCAGCTTGCTTGAATGCGCCAGTAAAATTGATGCACGGACATAAATCGAGATGACCGAATTTCGCTATGAATTTCTTGCCCAAGACGGCAAGGCCCGGTTGGGGCGCATTCACACCGCACATGGCGTGATTGATACGCCGACTTTCATGCCGGTGGGAACAGCCGCCACGGTTAAGGCGATGTTGCCGGAAAATGTTGCAGATACCGGTGCGCAGATTTTGCTGGGCAATACGTACCATTTGATGTTGCGTCCGGGGGCGGAACGCATTGCACGTCTTGGTGGCCTGCATAAATTCATGAATTGGGACAAGCCGATCCTGACCGATAGCGGCGGGTATCAGGTGATGTCGCTTGCGAAATTGCGCAAGATCACCGAAGACGGTGTGACGTTCAAAAGCCATATCGACGGGCGCAAGTTTAACCTGACGCCGGAACGGTCGATGGAAATTCAGCATTTGCTGGGATCGACCATCACCATGGCGTTTGATGAATGCACCCCGTTCCCTGCGACCGAGCAACAGGCGCGCGAAAGCATGCAGATGTCGATGCGCTGGGCAAAGCGGTCCAGAGATGCCTTTGTCGAACGTGAAGGCTATGCGCTTTATGGCATTCAGCAGGGCAGTGTGTTTGAAAACCTGCGTCGGGAAAGTTCGGAAAAGCTGACCGAGCTTGATCTTCCGGGGCATTCGGTTGGCGGGCTTGCGGTGGGCGAAGGTCAGCAGATCATGTTTGATACGCTTGATTTCTGTGTTGATATGTTGCCGGCCAACAAGCCGCGTTACCTGATGGGGGTTGGCAAGCCGTCTGATCTTGTGGGTGCTGTGATGCGCGGGATTGATCAGTTTGACTGCGTTTTGCCGACCCGGTCGGGGCGCAATGCACAGGCCTTTACCCATCGGGGGACGTTGAACCTTAAAAACGGGCGTCATCGTGATGATGACCGTCCGTTGGATGATCAATGTGGATGTCCGGCCTGCACGAAATATTCGCGCGCCTATTTGCACCACTTGATCAAGGCGGGTGAGATGCTGGGTTCAATGCTGCTGACGTGGCATAACCTTGCCTATTATCAGGATTTGATGCGCGATATGCGGAGCGCCATTTCCGAGGGCCGCATGGACGCATTTGCACGCGATTTCCATGCCGCACAGGAAGGCGGGGATATTGATCCCGTGCCGATCATCGAGGATTAAGGAGAACCGTCATGGCCGATCAGACGATCTATGACAATCTGACCATGCTGGGCAGTGACACAGCACAGCCCGCATCCCCGGATGAAGCCGTTCTTGAACGTGTGGCCAACCCGCAGGCCGGGACCGATTACTGTGTGCGGTTTGTCGCACCGGAATTTACGTCCCTGTGCCCGATGACAGGTCAGCCGGATTTTGCCCATCTGGTGATTGATTACATTCCCGGTGACTGGCTGGTGGAAAGTAAATCGCTGAAGCTTTTCCTGACCTCGTTCCGGAACCACGGATCGTTCCACGAGGATTGCACGATCAAGGTGGCCAAGCGCATTGTCGAAACGCTTGATCCGAAATGGCTGCGCATTGGCGGGTACTGGTATCCGCGTGGCGGTATTCCGATTGATGTGTTTTATCAGACGGGTGCGGTACCAGAAGGTGTCTGGATCCCTGATCAGGGGGTTGCGCCGTATCGCGGGCGTGGCTGACGCCGATCATCTGTCAAATTAACGTCAAAGGCTGCCTTGTGAATAAGGTGGCCTTTTGTGTTTTGGTGAGATGATTATATAAGGCAGCACAGAGCGAAAACAGAGTGAACCCGAAATTCCGCCATGACAGTTGCTACTGCCATCACGCTTGAAATGCTTCAGGCCAAAGCCCGTGAAATCGGCTTTGACGTCTGTGGTGTTGCGCGTCCGAGCATTGATGCGCGCAATCAGAAGCGTCTTGATGAGTTTGTTGCGGGTGGGGAATACGGGTCGATGGACTGGATGAATGATCCCGAACGGTTGCCGCGCCGCCGTGATCCGGTGGCGTTGTGGCCGGATGTGAAATCCGTGATTGTGCTGGGCAGTAATTATGGCCCGGCGGAAAATCCGATGGCCTTGCTGGATCACCCCGACCGGGCGATGATTTCGGTCTATGCCAAGAACAAGGATTATCACGACCTGATCAAAAAGCGCCTGAAACAACTGGCACGCTGGTTGATGGAGCAGGCGCAAAAATCAGGGGCAGGCGGTGAGCAGGTCAAGGTGTTTGTCGATACCGCCCCGGTTCTTGAAAAGCCACTGGGTCAATCAGCCGGGATTGGCTGGCAGGGCAAGCACACCAATCTGGTGTCGCGCGAATTTGGCAGTTGGCTGTTT
Source organism: Thalassospira sp. GB04J01 (assembly GCF_000751115.1). Classification (NCBI taxonomy): domain Bacteria; kingdom Pseudomonadati; phylum Pseudomonadota; class Alphaproteobacteria; order Rhodospirillales; family Thalassospiraceae; genus Thalassospira; species Thalassospira sp. GB04J01. Next base: position 25,748 of record NZ_CCDX020000014.1, read on the forward strand.
CTGGGCGAGGTGTTCACAACGCTTGAGTTTGCGGAAGCCACGCCGGAAATCGATCATTGCGGGTCGTGTTCAAAATGCGTTGCGGCCTGTCCGACCGACGCGTTTCCAGCGCCCTATAAGCTTGATGCGCGCAAATGCATCTCATACCTCACCATCGAACATGATGATGTGATCCCGCGCCAGTTTCGCCGTGCGATGGGCAACCGTATTTACGGCTGTGACGATTGTCTGGCGGCCTGCCCGTGGAATAAATTCGCCACGCGGACCGAGGAGCTGGCCTTTATCCCGCGTGCGGAACTGACAGCCCCCCGGTTGGCCGATTTCCTTGAGCTTGATGAGGCAGAATTTCGGGCGTTCTTTACCGGATCACCGATCAAGCGGATTGGCCGGGCCAAGTTCCTGCGCAATGTTTTGATTGCGGCGGGCAATAGCGGGTCAGGAAGCCTGATCCCGCGTGTTAAAAAGTTATTGTCTGATGAAAGCAGCCTGATCCGGGCCAGTGCGGTTTGGGCCTTAACCCAACTGATGACGCCCGATGCGTTTGCCACGCTTAAATCAGACCATTACAAGGCTGAAGAAAACCCGGTTGTACGTGATGAATGGGATCAGGCAAGCAAGGCCGCCTGATCGCACTTACAGATCAAACTTGATGAAATCGAAATGGTAGCGAAGCCCGCCGGTACTGTCGGCAAAGGCAATGCCATATCCCGGATTAAGCCGATTGCGGTCTTCGAGGTCTTCTTCTTTCTCATGACGGAAATCAAGCGGTTCGCCACATTGCGTACTGGCAGCCAGAAGGAAGGGCACACCTTGCCATGTGCCGGTTGCCGGGCGGTGCAAATGGCCAAAGAACAGATGTTTGATCTGTGGGTTGGCGGTGATGATTTCGGCCAGTTCCTGATCAGCGTCAAGGCGAATGGTATCCATGAACGGCAGGCCCATTTCAAACGGCGGATGATGCATGAACAGGAAGGTTGGCATGTCTTGGTGGGCATTTAGCTCATTACGTAGCCAGTTCAGACGATGCTGGCATAATGTGCCGTGATGGGCGCCGGGAACGATGCTGTCCATCATCACAAACCTTACCCCACCAAATGTGTGTCCGTGATTGATAAAGCCGCTTTCATCCACCGGGGTGTCGGGAAAAGCCTGTTTGAACGCCGCTCGTTCGTCATGGTTTCCGGGGATCAGGATATAGGGAATGGCAAGGTCGCCCAGAATGGCAATTGCCTGTTCATACTGTTCTGGATGGCCGTGATGGGTGATATCGCCGGTGATGACGCAAGTCTCGGCATCGCGGTGGTATTTGTTAATCTCGCCAATGATTTTGCCGAGCGTGGCGGTGGCATCGGGATGGCGTGAATAATCATCACGTGCGAGAATATGCGTATCGGAAAGATGTATAAATTTCATGGCGATGCCCTATCATGATCGCAGATATCCTGAAATCATGTCCGTTTTCGAAGTACGTTCAAAGTTATAAATGTCATGGATGATACCGTTCGTAAAAGATCAGTGACAATTGCCGGGCATCGCACCAGCTTTTCACTTGAAGACGCCTTCTGGCAGGAACTGTTGGGGCTTGCGGAACGGCGCGCGGTGACCTTGGCGGAACTGGTGGTCGAAATTGACAGTACGCGTGATGGCAACCTGTCGAGTGCCTTGCGGCTTTATATCCTGCGTGATCTTCAGGCGCGGTTGGCAGAGGCATCTGATCGCGGTTCTGATCCTGCGTTGGACGGGGACGGCGAATAAACGCGGGTGCCATAGATCGGGAACAGGGCAATGTGCGGTATTGCAGGCGCAACAGCGAAAAACGATCAGGCCCTTGTGGCCAGCGCGCTCAACCAATTATCGCACCGTGGCCCAGATGGTCAGGGCATTTGGTGCGATCCCGATCATCGGTGTGCAATAGGGTGCGTACGCCTTGCGACGACTGATGTTTCCCTCGACGGCGCGCAACCCGTCACCTCAGCCGATGGGCGGTTTGTGCTGGTCTTTAATGGCTATATCGCGGGGCATCGCCGTGCACTTGCCGCGTTAAAGAAAACCGGCGTTTCGGTGGGAAGTCACAGTGATGCGGAACTTGTTTTGCATCTTTTGCCCCATGCGATAGCGGTGGATGGTGATGTCGCAGGCGCATTGGCGCAGCTTTCCGGGCAGTATGCGCTGGCCTTATGGGATCGGGATCAGGCGGTATTGTATCTGGCGCGTGATCCGCTTGGCATCAAGCCGCTTTATGTGATGAAACGCCCCGATGGGCATGTTGCTTTTGCGTCTGAACCATCCGCACTTTCTGCCTTTGGCCCATTGCACCGCGATGAGACGGTGCGCGCGCATTATTTTGCGCATTTGTTTGTGCCATCGCCTGCGACAGGGAGTGTCGATGTAGGTTTGCTGCCGCCCGGTCGGGTTTTGCGGTGGCAGAATGGACAGGTCACGCACGATCAAATTATTCACCCGGCAAAGCGGACAGCATCGACGCATAATCTCCCACGTACGCAAACCGATCTGACCGCAAAGCTGCATGGGGCCGTGTGGCAATCGGTGGCAGATGCGATGGATGCCGATTGTCTGGTCGCGACGTTGATATCTGGCGGGCTTGATAGTGCTGGTATTGCCGCAATGGCCTGTTCGGTTGCGCGCGAACGCGGGCAGATGCCGCCGACTGGTTTCGTGATGGGTTTTAACGACCCGGCGATGGATGAAACCCTCGCAGCACAAAGGCTTGCGCGTCATCTGGGGCAAGAAATTCATGTCGTGTCGGCGCCGGAAAAACCGCATGAGATTTTTGAGGAACTGCAAAAGGCCCTGCACTGCATTGACGGGCCGTTTGCCAATCCATCCGTGGTTTTGATGCGCAGCCTGTCACGTGTGGTTGGACGTCATGCAAAAGTCTGTTTGTCGGGCGATGGCGGGGATGAGCTGTTTGGCGGCTATCCACGGTATCAGGGCGCACGGTTGTTTGATCAATATTGGCGTTTTGTGCCGGTGTCGGTTCGTCGGATGATTGCCCGCATGGTCGGGCGCAATGGGCCGCGCAATATGGCGCGGTTCCTTGAGGGCGGGCAAGGCGATGCCAGACGCGCGTTTGAAGTGTGGAACAACAGATGTGCGGTGCCGGAACTTAAGGCCGGGCTGGTTAAGGATACGCAGGATGTGGATCGTACTGGCGGGTTGGCGGCCCTGATGATGGCGTTTGATAGGGATGTGACCCTTCCGGGTAACCAATTGATGATGTCGGACCGGATGGGCATGGCGTTTGGGGTTGAGTATCGGTTGCCGTTGCTTGGGCATGATGTGGTGCGTGCGGCGGCGGGGATTGAGACCAAACAGCACCTGCGGCGTGGGGGTAAGGATATCTGGCGCGCGGTTGTCGCCCCCTATTTACCCAAGGAGCATATCAATCGCCCAAAGATCGGTTTTAACCCGCCAACATCGGACTGGTTGGCAAAGGTCTGTCGTCATGTCTGGGGTGATGCCGAGACGATTTGTACCGCCCTTTTTGACGGGTTTGATGTGCCTAAAGACCGGCGGGCTGTTTATTGGCAACGGGCCATATCAGGGCGCGCGCCTGATGTTGCGTTGACCCTGTGGGCCTTGATGGTCTGGCAGATGTGGTCAAACGATGGATCGTTAAGCGCCAGCCGGTATTGGCACAGCAATCATTCCCACCATCAGGCGCGGGCATCATCGCCCCAGCTTCGTGACCGGCGATACAGGTTCAAGGCCGTCAGTGCGGTCGGGGCAAGTTGAACCACCTGACGTGACAGGGCCGTGACGTGCCCTTCATCAATCTCGTCTTCGTCGAAAATCGTTTGGGTGGTTGCGCAGAGTTCGGACAATTGACGCAGGCCAAAAGTGCCGGATGTGCTTTTGAGGACGTGAACTTCGCTGCGCACCGTCGACAAATCGTCTTCTGATAAGGCCTTGTCGATTTTGACCAGACGGGATTCGGTTTCATTGATGAAAATATCAATCCCGCAGCGCGCCCCTTCATCCCCGGCATCATTATAAAGCTGTTCAAGGACACGGATATCAAGGACCGGACTTGTTGGTGATTCTGGACGCATCCGTTTGCCCAGCCGCGCACTTTTGCTGCGCAGGACCGGCGGCGGGGAGGGCAGGTTGTTTTGTTTGAGCTTGTCGACGGGAGCACGCGTAATCAGGTCACGAATGGTTTCAAGAAGCGGGCCGCGCTGGATCGGTTTATTGATAAATTCATCCACACCCGATTGGCGGGCAATGACATTCCAGTCCCGCGATTGATGCGCCGACAGGGCGATGATCGGTGTGTGGGAAACGGGGCCCTGCATATGGCGAATACGCCGCGTGGTGTGCAGTCCATCCATGTCGGGCATTTCAACATCCATCAGGATCAAATCCGCGGCCACGCCACGGCGCAGCATGTTGAGCACAGTTTGCCCATTGCTGGCTTCGACGATGGTGTATCCCTCGGATTGCAGAATGCGCCGTGCTACCATGCGGTTGCTTTCGCTGTCATCGGCAATGATGACGGTACCGATGTTGCTGTCGTTGGCGGAAGCATTCAGGCACATCGACGGGGGCGGGGCGGCCTGCGGCTTGACGAAACAGACCGAAATCATCCCGCCTTCGGGCAATTCTGTTTCATTAAACAGAAGGTCTTCTTCGGCAACGCCAGTAATGAGCTGTTCCCAAGCAGGATTGGCATACACAATACGTTCGTCGGCATCGAACAATGCGATGCCGGCTTGTGTTTGTGCCAGTGCTTCGATGATCTGGTTATTCATTGGCCACCTTGTCGATTCGGTGCCCAGTCCCTTACCAAAAGGTAAATAGTCTTATTATCTGAAACGCATAGGTTTCATTTTTAATTTTAGACATTGTTACATTTTTTTCTAATAAGTCCATATTTTTTAACAGATGCAGCGGCGAAGTTACCTGCTCGCCATGAAACAGAGAAGCAAAACAACTGTTTCAAAATATGTATTAAATGAAACAAGTGTTGAGATGGGGCATGGCTTGTGGCGTAATTGCCCAATCATGTGAACAAAGGTGTCTGACCGATGGGGCTTCATTCGGATATGCGCGAAAAACTGATATCTGATTATGCCAAATTAAGTCCGCAGATGCAGAAGGCAGCGCGCTATATTCTTGATCATCCCAATGATGTTGCCCTGCGCTCAATGCGGGCCCTTGCACGGGCAGCCGACGTGCCACCCAGTACCGTGACACGTTTGATGACGGCCATTGGTGTCGATACCTGGCAACAGTTTCGCGATCAATATCAGAACCGTTTGCTTGATCTTCCGGCAAGTTATGCCAACCGGGCGCGTGAAACCCAGAATGTCTCGCAAGATGTTGATCGCGATCAGCATTTGCTCGAAAGCATCGCACGCACCGAAATCGATAACATTGACAAGGCGTTCAGTGCGGAACTACGCAACCGGATTATTGAGGCCTGTGCGGCGATTGAACACGCGCGAACAGTTTTTGTGGTTGGGTGTGGTGCGGCCTATCCGGCGGCCTATCAGTTTGCCTATGCCTATCGGTTGTTTCGCGACAATGTGGTTCTGGTCGATGGCCGGTCGGGTGCATTTGGTGATCAGTTGCGTGGGATCAACCGCCGCGATGTGATGATTGCCATCGGTGCACGTCCGTATATTCGCGATACGGTGCGTGCCGTCGATTATGCGCGTAGTCAGCATTGCCCGGTGATTGCCATTTGTGATTCCGATGTCGCGCCGATCGCACTTGATGCGATGATCAAACTGATCGTTTCGGATAAGTCTCAGTCCTTTTTCCAAAGCTTTACCGCTGCGGTGTCGCTTGTACAGGCGATTGTTGCCCTGCTTGTCGCGCGCGGTGGGCAAAAGGCCCTGGAGCGGATTGCCTCGGCCGAAGAACAACTTGCAGCCTTTGATACCTATGTCGAAGATCCCAGCCCCACACGGAATTCTTGATCATGACGCATGCATCAAACACCTCATCTGCCCCCAATGCCAAAACCCACGTGCTTCATCGTAGCAGTGTCGCGACCCCGCCGCGTGCGGTCCGGGGCGAGGGGATTTATATCTTTGACGAGAGTGGCAAAAGCTATCTGGATGCCTGCGGTGGGGCGGCGGTGTCGTGCCTTGGGCACTCCGATGCGGATGTCCGTGCGGCGATGCATGCCCAGATCGATCAGATTGCCTATGCCCATTCCGGGTTCTTTTCATCCAATTCGATGGAAGAACTGGCCGATGACCTGATTGCCCATGCACCAGATGGGATGGATAAGGTTTATTTCGTGTCGGGCGGGTCGGAGGCAACCGAGGCAGCACTTAAAATGGCGCGGCAATATTATCTTGAAATCGGGCAACCGGAACGCAAATACGTTATTGCGCGCAGGCAGTCCTATCACGGCAATACGCTGGGGGCGCTGTCGGTCGGCGGTAACATGTGGCGGCGTCAACAGTTTGAGCCACTTTTGATCACGGCAACCCATATCGCACCAGTATACCAATATCGTGATCAGCGCGACGGAGAAAGCGAAGCCGAATATGGCCTTCGCGTTGCCAATGAATTGGAAACTGCGATCCTTGAACTGGGTGCACAAAACGTTGCCGCCTTTGTTGCCGAGCCGGTTGTCGGCGCGACATCGGGTGCGGTGGCGCCAGTGCCGGGGTATTTCAAGCGCGTGCGCGAGATTTGCGATCAGTATGGTGTGCTGCTGATTTTGGATGAAGTCATGTGTGGCATGGGCCGAACCGGCACCCTGCATGCGATTGAGCAGGAAGGCATCTCGGGCGATATTCAAACCATCGCCAAGGGGTTGGGGGCGGGGTATCAGCCTATTGGTGCGGTTCTGGTTTCAAAGAAAATCAATGATGCCATCGCCAACGGTTCCGGGTTTTTCCAGCATGGTCATACCTATCAGGGGCATGCAACGGCCTGTGCAGCCGCCTTGGCAACCCAGCGCGCCATTCGGGAGCGGGATCTTTTGACCAATGTTGTCAAACAGGGCGAAAATCTTGCCGATGGCCTTCGGGCCAAACTGGGGCAGCACCCGTTTGTCGGTGACATTCGCGGACGGGGCCTGTTTCGCGGGGTGGAACTGGTAGCCAACCGCGAAACCAAAGACCCGTTTGATCCGACCATGAAGATCAATGCCAAGATCAAGAAGGCGGCCTTTGCACGTGGGCTGATGGCCTATCCGATGGGGGGGACGATTGACGGGGTGCGCGGCGATCATGTGTTGTTTGCCCCGGCGTTTATTGTGACTGAGGATGATGTTGCCAAGATCGTTGATCTTTTTGCCGCCGCCCTTGATGACGTTTTTGCCGCAGAAGGACTGACATAATGGCATATGGCCAGACACCGTTTGTGATTGCCGCAGCCCCGAATGGCGCGCGAAAAACCAAGGCCGATGTGCCCAACATCCCGATTACACCGGCTGAAGTCGCCCAAACGGCCCTTGCGTGCAAGCAGGCCGGTGCGGCAATGATGCATTTGCATGTCCGTGATGAGGATCAGAAACACAGCCTTGATGTTGGGCGCTATCGCGAAATGCTAACCGAAGTTCGTGCATCGGTTGGTGATGATATGGTTTTGCAGGTCACAACCGAGGCGGTTGGCATGTATAGTGCCGATGATCAGATGGCGATGGTCCGGGGGCTTGTGCCCGAAGCGGTGTCGATCGCCATTCGTGAAATTGCACCGGATGGCTTTGACGTGAGTGCGCTAAAATCATTCTTTGCCTTCATGCGTGAGGCCAAAATTTTCCCGCAGTTCATTCTTTATGCCTCTGATGACGTCAGGCGGTTTAACCAACTGGTGGAAAAAGGGATTTTGCCGGGGGAAAAGTTCCCGGTTTTGTTTGTTTTAGGGCGCTATAGCGCGGGGCAGGTATCTGATCCGGCTGATTTATTGCCGTTTATCGCAACGAGTTCTTATATCTCTACGTGGATGGTGTGTGCATTTGGGGCGTTTGAGAATGCCTGTATCCTGACTGGCGCCGGATTGGGCGGACATGCGCGCATTGGATTTGAAAATAATCATCTTTTGGTTGACGGATCGCCTGCAGACCATAATGCTGAGTTGATTGCTCAGGCGCGCGAGGGTGCCCGCCATATGGCGCGAAAAATCGCGACGGGCGAACAGGCCAAGCAGATCATGCACCCCGTATGGTAGCTGTGGCCAGTCTCAGCGGCAAAAGTGCAGAAAATTTAAATTCTATCAGGAGGTTTCGGGCTTTATAGGCTTTTAATTCGGTGTTCCGATACCTATAATCCCGCCGTCGAAACATCTGATTTATCTGATGTTTCTATGTGATTCTTCTGTTCCACGCGGAACAGTTGAATTCGTAATAATAGGGTGTACAAGGGAGCTATTCCTAATGAAAAAACTTATTGCTGTAGCGGGTGCAGTTGCTGCGATTGCAGGTGCCTCGCTCTTCGCCGGTCAGGCGTCGGCACAGGAAAACCGTTTCATCACCATCGGTACCGGTGGCGTAACGGGCGTTTACTATCCGACCGGTGGCGCAATTTGCCGTCTGGTAAACAAAGACCGTAAAGAGCACGGCATTCGTTGTTCGGTCGAGTCCACGGGTGGTTCGTCCTACAACATCAACACCATTCGCGCTGGCGAACTGGACCTTGGTGTTGCTCAGTCTGACGTGCAGTACTATGCCCTGCACGGCGAAAAAGCCTTCGAGGACGTTGGTCCGTTCCCTGAATTGCGTGCTGTATTTTCGATCCATCCCGAGCCGTTCACCATTGTTGCCCGTGCAGATGCCGGCATCAAAACCTTTGACGATCTCAAAGGCAAACGCGTGAACATCGGTAACCCGGGTTCGGGTAGCCGCGACACCATGGACATCGTGATGAACGCCAAAGGCTGGACCCTTGACGATTTCGCACTGGCGTCCGAACTAAAACCGGCTGAACAGTCACAGGCGCTTTGCGATAACAAAATCGACGCCATGCTCTATGTCGTTGGTCATCCGTCTGGTTCGATTCAGGAAGCTGTATCTTCTTGCGATTCTGTTCTGGTTGAAGTTGCCGGTGCAGAAGTCGATAAACTGGTTGCCGACAATCCGTATTACCGCGTTGCCACCATTCCGGGCGGCATGTATCGCGGCAATCCTGATGACGTGAAAACCTTCGGTGTTGGCGCGACCTTCGTGTCTTCGACCAAAACCGATGCCGACGTGGTTTACCACGTTGTCAAAGCTGTGTTTGACAACTTCGACGATTTCAAAAAGCTGCATCCGGCTTTTGGAATTCTGAACAAAGAAGAAATGGTCAAAGACGGCCTGTCTGCACCGCTGCATGACGGCGCTGTTAAATACTACAAAGAAGCAGGCCTGATGTAATTCAGGTTGGAACGGAGGGCAGAATTCTGTCCTCCGTTTTTCTTTCTTTCGCCCAACGGGTACATCTAAAAACTTAAGAAAACCGGTGCTTTTATTGGCATCACTGTACTCCGTAGGTGACCGGGTGTGTGTCGACGGAGATTTTTTGATTCTGGACCACCAGTACAGGAATTCTTCGATCAGACCGGGAGTTTGTAATGACCGACGTTAATAACGCGAACCAACGCGCATCTGATAAGGATCTTCAGGATCTTATTGCGGAAAATGATACAGGTGCGCGCCAGCCAACAGGCATGACAGCACGCATTTTGCTGTGTGTTGCGGTGGCTTGGTCTTTGTTCCAGCTTTGGCTGGCATCGCCGCTTCCCTATATCGTTAGTTTTGGTGTTTTCAACTCGACCGAAGCGCGGTCGATCCATCTGGCTTTTGCCGTATTTTTGGCCTTTATGGCCTATCCGGCGTTCAAAAGCTCGCCGCGTTCCTATATCCCGGTGATTGACTGGGTTTTGGCTGCGGCTGCGGCGTTTTGCGCGCTTTACATCTATATCTTTTACCGCGATCTGGCATCGCGTCCGGGCCTGCCGATTACGCAGGATCTGGCGGTTGCCGGTGTCGGCTTGGTTCTGTTGCTTGAAGCAACCCGGCGTGCACTTGGCCCGCCCTTGATGTGTGTGGCCGTGCTGTTTTTGGCGTATGTCTTCTTTGGCAATGCCGCCTGGGTGCCTGATGTCCTGCAATGGGCGGGGGCGAGTTTCTCCAAGGCGATGTCGCATCAGTGGATTACCACCGAGGGTGTGTTTGGCATTGCACTTGGCGTTTCAACAAGCTTCGTGTTCCTGTTTGTGCTGTTTGGCTCGTTGCTTGATAAAGCCGGGGCAGGCAATTATTTCATTAAGGTCGCGTTTGCAGCCCTTGGTCACATGCGCGGTGGCCCGGCGAAAGCAGCCGTTCTGTCATCGGCCATGACCGGTTTGATTTCAGGGTCCTCGATTGCCAACGTGGTCACCACCGGGACCTTTACAATCCCGCTGATGAAGCGTGTTGGTTTCTCAGGCGAGAAGGCCGGTGCGGTTGAAGTTGCATCATCGGTCAATGGACAGATCATGCCGCCGGTCATGGGGGCTGCGGCCTTCCTGATGGTCGAGTATGTCGGTATTCCTTATCCCGAAGTCATCAAGCATGCCTTCCTGCCGGCAACGATTTCCTATATCGCGCTGATTTACATCGTCCATCTTGAGGCGCTCAAGGCCAATATGAAAGGCCTGCCGAAGCTTCATACCTCGACACTTGGTCAGACGATGATGCGCTCGTTGCTGTTCGTCTTGTCGCTGGTTATTCTGTCCGGGGTGATTTATTACGCCATCACGCTACAGAAACAGGTGTTTGGTGAGGGGGTTGGCTGGATTGTCGCTGTCGAATGTGCGGTGGTGTATTTTGCCGGTCTGTATTATGCGGCGAGATACCCTGACCTTGAGCTTGATGATCCCAATCAGCCGGTGGTCAAGCTGCCGGAACTAGGCGAAACCGCAAAGGCCGGTTTGCATTATCTGCTGCCGGTTGTGGTTTTGATCTGGTTCCTGATGATTGAACTTAAATCGCCGGGACTTTCGGCCTTTTGGGCCACGGTTCTGATGATCTTCATCATGTTGACCCAGCGTCCGGTCAAGGCGTTCTTCCGTAAGCAACCTGATTATATGAACGAGCTGCGTGCTGGTTTGATTGACGTTGTGGACGGCTTTGCGACCGGTGCGCGCAACATGATCGGCATCGGTGTTGCAACGGCTGCGGCCGGGATCATTGTGGGCACGGTATCGCTGACCGGGATTGGTCAGGTGATGGTTGAGTTCGTCGAACTGATTTCGGGCGGCAACTTGATGCTGATCCTGATCTTTACCGCCGTGATCAGTCTGATCCTTGGTATGGGGTTGCCGACCACGGCGAACTATATCGTGGTATCGAGCCTGATGGCGCCGGTGATTGTCGAACTTGGGGCGGCAAACGGATTGATTGTGCCTCTGATTGCGGTCCATCTGTTCGTGTTCTATTTCGGGATCATGGCTGATGTCACTCCGCCGGTGGGGCTGGCGTCCTTTGCAGCCGCCGCGATATCGGGTGCCGATCCGATGCGAACGGGCTTTGTGGCCTTCTTTTATTCGATGCGCACCGCGGTTTTGCCGTTCTTGTTCCTGTTTAACACGCAGCTTTTGATGATTGGTCTGGATCACCCGATCGATGTGGTGGTGGTGATTATCATATCAACGATTGCCATGTTGATCTTTGCCGCCGCGACGCAAGGGTATTTCTTTGCCCGATCGAAACTGTGGGAAAGTGCAGCACTTCTGCTGATTGCGTTCAGTTTGTTCCGTCCGGGGTTCTGGCTTGATATGATCGAGCCGCCTTATGAAAACCTTCCCGCGACAGAAATTGTGCAAAAAGCGGCGGAAATGCCGGCCAATACCAGCATCCTTCTGGATGTTGAGGGCATCAGTCTGGAAGGTGACGACGTCGCCAAATCTGTGATGTTGCCTTTGGGGCCGGAAGCATCAGGTGAAGATCGGCTGTATAACGCAGGTCTTTCGGTCCGTGACGAAAACGGGAAGATCTTTATCGACGATCTGGTGTTTGGTGGCCCGGCCGAAAAAGCGGGGCTTGATTTCGATTTTGAAATCACCGCGATCAAGGTGGAAGCCAGCCGTATGCCCAAAGAGGTGTTCTATATCCCGGCGTTCCTGTTGCTGGGTGGGATCATCGTTCTGCAACGCCGTCGTCGTCGCGCCGAATTGGCGCTTGAAGCGGCTTAAGGAGGGCCAGGTTCATGTATAAGGATATTCTGGTTACAGTGGATCTTGATCATGACTCGTCTTGGAAAAAGGCGGTTCCGGTTGCGATCAAGCAGGCGCAAAGTTTTGGCGCACGTCTTCACGTTTTGACCGTGGTGCCCACGGTCGGCATGTCGATGGTCGGGCAGTTCTTTCCGAAGGGCTACGAGACCAAGGTTCTTGATGCCTATAATGAGCGTCTGCATGAGTTCGTGTCGGAGCATATTCCGAACGATATCAAGGTGCAGCACATCATCGGGCAGGGAACGGTTTACGAAGTGATCCTGAAAATGGCGAAAAAAACCAAATGCGATCTGATCGTGATTGGGGCGCATCGTCCGGAGCTCAAGGATTACCTTCTGGGGCCGAATGCTGCGCGTGTTGTTCGTCATGCGGATTGTTCTGTGATGGTTGTTCGCGAATAGCTGCATCCTGAACTGGGCGCAAAAGCGATATCGGAAAGGGGCGATGCATATGCATCGCCCCTTTTTGTCATCAGGAAAATACTTGGGTGTGCGTGATTATTTCGCAGCACATGGGTTAGCAGCGCACGGATTTGCTGCACATGGGTTAGCGGCCGCACAGGGGTTGGCTGCGCATGGACTGCACGGGCTGCAGGGATTAACGACCTTTTTCGCCGCACACGGATTGGCGGCACACGGGTTTGCCGCGCATGGGTTTGCCGCGCATGGGTTCGCAGCACATGGGTTGGCGGCACAAGGATTTGCAGTGCAGGTTGCGACTTCTGCGGTCGGGGTGGGCAGCGGTGCGGCCATCGCCATCGGGGCGGCCATTGCGAGGCTGGCGCCAACGGCAAGTGCCGGGATAAGGGCGGTTTGGGCGAAACGGTTTGTTTTCTTGGTCATTATTGCCTCTCTGAAGATGCTGTCATTAAATGTCGGAAGGAGTGTGATTGAGCTAACGTCCTCAAGCCACGCCGACTATGGCTCAAATCATCTGGGAGGCGGCGTCACATAGTTTCACTGTTCTGTGACAGCCCCGTGTGGGGCGGGGGTTCGGTGTTTATATGCCAATCCCCGTATCTTGGGTAAAGTCGAAAGCCAGACGGGGAATAAACTGGCCAAACTTATTGAAAAGCCGGTCAAATTTCATCATGTTGATGATAACGGGCTAAGTTGGGTGGTGCCGCTTGGCGGGTTGAATAATCCGTGAGAATGGGATCCGGGCAAAACGGGAATTACCGATGAAAAACAGTGTTAAAGCTGCAATTGTTCAAAAGTTTTTCGTAGCGGTATGCCTTTTGGCGTTTTCAGATGGTGCTTTTGCGCAATCGGGTTCTGTCACGGAACCATCCATGGTCGAAATCCCGGCGGGCTGGTTTTGGCAGGGGTCTGATGGGATCGAACGCTCATATGCCTATGATATTGACGAGCAGGTCTATGGCCACGACATTAGCCGCCGCAATAGATGGTATGATATCGAAGCCGACAAATGGCGCGTTCATCTTCTGCCCTACCATATTTCCAAGACCCCGGTGACCAACGATGATTACGCCGCGTTTATCAAGGCAACAGGTCATGCTGCCCCTGACATCAGCAAGGATGAATGGGACAGACAGGGGCTGATTTACAATTACGATACGATCGCGCCTTTCCTGTGGAAAAAGGGGCGGCCCCCCAGAGGACGCGGCAATCATCCTGTGGTGCTGGTATCCTGGCAGGATGCACAGGCCTATGTGGAATGGCTGAGTGAAAAGACCGGGAAAAATTGGTCATTGCCCAGCGAGCTTTACTGGGAAAAGGCTGTGCGCGGGGAAGAAGGAACCTTCTATCCGTGGGGCAATATCTATGACCCGACCCTTTTAAACAGTGGCGATCGTGGCCCCTTTGATACAACGCCGGTCGGGCAATATGATGCCGGGCCGTTTGGTCTTTTGGATGGTGTTGGACAGGTGTTCGAATGGACATCAACGTCCGGACAGGCGGGGTATCGCTTTGTCAAAGGTGGGTCGTGGGATGACCGAGGATGTGGTGTCTGTCGCCCAGCCGCCCGTCATGCGCGGCCTGAACATCTCAGACATATTCTGATCGGCTTTCGCGTGATGTATCTCGACTGATTTTAGCCATTGAATTGTCTTCAGCCCCTAAATCCCGCACCAAAAACACGGCCACATGATCATGGACCACAGGGTTCATGTGCGTATTTTATAATGGAATAATCAGTATAAAACTGAAATCCATTGCTTGATCCTTGTTGCAAAGCACGCTGAAATCACTAACTCTTGATCGAGATTAATTGGTCGGAATGACCAGAATGCGGATATTTCTGCCTTTGCGGATATAGAAAGCGGATCGCAAAGACACTGGTGCTGATATGAGTGAAATAGCAATCGACTGGACATCCATTCCAACGGCCCGACTGAAAAGAATGTTGGCTGCGGGGCGTGATGTCATGGAATGTCATCGGGTTTTGACTGCCACCAGCGATAACATCGTCGGTGAGCTGATCAAGACGGGCGGGACATTTTATGAATGGACGCATTACCCAGAAGGGGATGTTTATGACCGTCAATCACATGCGCAGTTTTATTATCACGCCCACCCAAAGGAAGAACGGCGTGAATGGGATGAACATGGTCATTTCCATAGTTTCATGCGTCCGCGCGGCATGCCCGATGGTTGTAAACCAAAACAGATAGATGGATTTGAGTATCCCGAAGGGCCAAACGATGCGCTTTCGCATCTGGTGGCATTTTCCATGGATGAGTTCGGGTTTTGCCAGCGACTGTTTACCACCAATCGCTGGGTCACCGGCGAGGTCTGGTATGATGGTGCCGACGTGACATCGATGCTTGATAATTTTATCATCGACCATGCACAGCCGTCCTGGCCGGTTAATCGCTGGATTTCCGGGATGATGGTTCTATATCGTCCACAGATCGAAGATTTAATCCGCCAGCGCGACGCCAAGATCACATCCTGGCAGCAACAATACCCGGACCGTGATGTGTATGAGGATCGTGATCTTGAAGTAACCTCGACAGAAGATATCGCGGTTGCCGAGCAGATGCGCGCAATCGGTGCCGAACTGGGTCGGCGCCGTGAGGCAGCCTGACAAGACCGGAAACGATTGAGTGCCGTGACATGACAAAAGGCCGATGCGCAGATGCATCGGCCTTTTGTTTTTGGGGATCAGGGTGTTGAATTATTTCGTTTTAAGAAACTCAATCATGTCCGCAACGTCTTCATCCTTCTTAAGTTTGAAGGCCATTTTCGAACGCTGTTTGGAACCGGCAATTTCACTGAGTTTTGCGGACGGATCTTTGAGGTAATCGGTCAGGAAGGCCTCGTCGGAGACAAAACCCTTTTCACACGCGGCTTGGTATCCCTTGCCGTATTTGTATCCATCGACGGTACCGCAGTCGCGACCGACAGCGCCAGCCAGGCTTGGGCCGACCTTGTTTACGCCAGCATCGACACTGTGGCAGGCAGCGCAGCGTTTAAAAAGTTTCTCGCCATTTTCGGCATCACCGGCAACGGCCGGGACAGCGGCAAGGATGACAAGGGACGTGGCGGCGAAAGCAATTTTGCGGGAAAGTGACATTATCGGGCCTCTCTTTGTTCATTCCCGTTGACCGGGATTACGTATCGATAGACTAGGGTCAGGACCTAGCACCCGTTTGGGTAACCAGAAGGTCAACAGGGCGGCATATTGTGCTTAAAAAATAGGGCCGTGCTGTTGAGATTCTAGAAATCATAACGACATCTAGCATATCTAAACCGTACAGGATTTGAGTTTAGTCAATTTTTGACAGTTAATACGTAGGGATGCTGATGATGGATTGCGCGTCGGTCCATGGCCTGAAATGATCTGTCGCCTGTGCAGTTAATGGACCCGATATAAGGCCATTTTGACTGTGAGGATGACATGATGAAAGAGCTAGGGTATTGAATATCGGGTATTTGTGCCGAATTTCGGGAAATTATGTTTGTCGAAACTCTGCCACAAGTATAGTGTAAAAAGGTTAGTTGGCAGCCATCCGGTAAGCGTGCCAGGAGATATCTATTGCCGCGTATCACCAAAGAAGATCTGAGTAAGCTGGTTCAAGACCCGTCCGGGTCAAACCGTGCGGATACCGCTGATAAGATCAGTCGCGAGTTTTCAACAGAAACTCTGTCTGACAGCGAACGCATTTTGGCCGAAGATATCTTTCGTTTGATGATCCGCGATGCGGAAGTCCGTGTTCGCAAAGCTTTGGCCAAGAACCTTCAGCAAACCCCGCTTGTGCCCCATGATGTGGTGGCAACACTGGCGCGCGACGTTGATGAAGTTGCCCTGCCGATCCTGAAGTTTTCCGAAGTTCTCAATGATGAAGACCTTGTCGATATCATTGGCGATAATACCGACAGCGTGGAAAAGCAGCGCGCCATTGCGTCGCGCGCCCATGTGTCAGAAATCGTTTCAGCGACCCTTGTCGATATTGGCCATGAAGATGTGATGGTTGATCTGGTTTCGAACGCCGGTGCCGAGATCAGTGAAGTGTCGTTGCAGAAAGTTGTCGAAGAGTTCGGTGAAAACGAACGCATCCAAAAACCAATGATTGAACGCAATCATTTGCCGATCACGATTGCCGAACGTTTGGTGACGCTGGTGTCTGATCGGATGCGCGCAGAACTTATTTCACGTGGTCACATCCCCGAGGGCATCGTCAACGCCGTGATGACCCAATCGCAGGAAAGTGCCACCATTGGCCTTCTGGGCGAGGGGGCGGAAGACCGCGATGTCGAACTTCTGGTCGAGCATCTCTATGCCAACAACCGTCTGACAAGTGGTTTGATCCTGCGTGCGCTTTGCATGGGCGATGTATCATTCTTTGAGGCGGCCCTGGCACGGCGTGCCGGTGTGTCGTTGATCAATACCCGTATACTGATCCATGACAGCGGGCCTTTCGGGCTTGAGGCAATCTATAATAAGGCCGACCTACCAGAACATTTCTTCCCGGGTGTCCGTGCCGCGATGGAAGTTGCCCGCGAAACCACCTTTGATGGTGGGGAGCAGGATAAGGAACGTTATTCACGGCGCATGATCGAACGGGTTTTGACCCAATACGGTGATCTGGGTGTCGAATTTGATTCCGATGACGTCGATTACCTGATGGGTAGGATGCTGCAATTGCCCAGTGAACGGGCGATGCATCAGTAACAACCGCGCAATCGGTCACCGTTGCCATCAATCATATGACCGTCACAGGAAACCGCCAGGTTAAGCAACATGCTTTCGGGCGGTTTTTTTGTGACTGGAGTTTAGGTCGTCAATTGACGGGGCATTCGCAACATGAAAAAGGCGCCGTTCTTAAACGGCGCCTTTTTGGAAAGTCAGTGGTTGTACCAGAAGCCTACTCAAGCAGGGTATTTGGCATCCACAAGGCAATTTCAGGGAACGCCATCACTAGGATCAAGCCGATAACCTGCAACAGAACAAATGGAATGATGCCTTTGTATATCTGCTGAATGGAGATCGATTTTGGTGCAACGCCCTTAAGATAAAACAGGGCGAACCCGAACGGCGGGGTTAAGAAACTTGTTTGCAAGTTTACCGCCACAAGGACCGCAAACCAGGTCAGAACCTGCGTCTCGGTTGCGCCCAGTCCACCAACATCAAGATGATGACCGAAATCAAGCTGTGCGATCACAGGTGCAAAGATCGGCAGAACAATCAGCGTAATCTCAACCCAGTCAAAGAAGAAGCCAAGGATAAACACGATCAGCATCAGCAACAGCAAGATGCCCCATGATCCCAAGCCTGCCTGTTCAACCAGATCAATGACAAGATCATCGCCACCAAGCGAACGGAACACGTATGAGAATACGGTCGCACCAGCAAACAGGAAGAACAGCATTGCCCCGGTCAGAGCCGAACGTTCGCAGACATCCTTAAGGACCGGCCATTTAAGCCGTCCTTTAACCAATGCAAGGAACGTCGCGCCAACTGCACCCACACCAGCGGCCTCGGTCGGGGTCGCGAAGCCTGCAAAGATTGACCCAAGTACCAGAACAATCAGGAAGACCGGCGGAAGGAAGCTTCGCAGCATCATCATCACAAGGTCTTTGCCGTGGACGGCTTCGCCTTCTGGAAGCGGCGGGGCCAGTGACGGGTTTATCTGACAGCGGATAAAGATATAAACAGTGTACAAACTTGCCAGAAGCAGGCCGGGAATGATCGATGCCAGGAACAGATTGCCGACCGAAATCGACAGAAGGTCTGACATCAGAACCAGCATGATGGACGGCGGTATCAGGATGCCAAGGGTACCAGAGGCGGCAATTGTCCCGGTCGCAAGTGACGGGTCATAATTACGGCGCAACATGACCGGCAAGGCCAGAAGCGTCATCATCACAACAGATGCGCCGATAATGCCCGTGGTTGCGGCCATAATGGTGCCCATCAGAGTAACCGAAAGTGCCAAGCCACCCGGAACCTTGCGCAGCAGCATGTTCAGGCATTCAAGCAGATCTTCGGCGACGCCACTTTTTTCAAGCATCGTACCCATGAAAATGAACATGGGAACGGCAACCATCACCATATTTTCGGCGATGCCACCCCAGATGCGCGAAACGATGTTGAAGAATTCAATAAAGGAGAAAACGTCATAGGCCATACCGAGGAAGCCAAAGGCAATCCCGATGCCTGAAATGACGAATGCAACCGGAAGACCCGTGAACACAAAGATGCCGATACAGGCAAACATGAACAGCGGAAACCAGTCTTCGATATAAAAGTTATCCATTTGGGTTATCCCTGTCCGGCTTAGTCTTTGAGCTTGGCAACGTCGCCAAGGTCTGCGTGGTGGGTCCCGACATAGTAGCCCGCACGTTTATGCAGGTTGGTCGGTCCAAAGACAAAGACGAAGCATTTCATAAATACTGAAAGCCCTGCCATCGCGAGAAGCCCAAAGCCGATGGGGATTGTCGATTTGATGATCCAGCGATGGGTCAAGCCGGTTGTCGACGCCGAAACCTCGTGGTTCTCAAAGGAGCGGGCGACAAAATCAAAACCGAAATAAAGCACCAAAGCACAGAACGGCAGGACACAGATAATGCCGCCGATCATTTCGACAATGGCGCGGGTGCGCGGACGCAAATTGTCACGGATCAGTTCGATACGGACATGAGAGTCGCGAATATAACCAAAACCAAAACACAGCATGAACAGGCCGGTGTGCAGGTGCCATTCGAGTTCCTGCAACTTGATCGATCCCTGACCGCCAAATTTACGCTGGATCACATCATAAATGATCGTCAGCATCAGCGGGATCGCCAGCAAGGATGCCCACTTCCCGATACGGGAAACGACGGCGTCAATGCAGTCACTAATTTTTAGTAGCGCTTCCATAGGAGACTCCCGGGTCTTCTCTTTCGCGGTCAAGGCCGGGGCACGCGGACCCGGCCTTGCCGTGACTTGTTTTTATAGACTGCGTAAGCAGCCTTTCAGACCGTTTGGATTAATCGAGATACCCGATGTCTTTCCAGATTTTGTAATCTGCACGGAAGGACTGCAGGCTTTCATAGGCATCCTTGAATGCGGCATCTTCACTCGAAAGTTCGCCAGCCACTTCTTCCCATGCACCACGCATCGCATCGAGCATTTCCGGCGACCATTTTTTGATGTTCACGCCTTTTTCCTGAAGTTCTTTCAGGGCTGCGAACTGGATCGCTTCGCCTTCGGCGAAACCATAAGCAAGGTTGTCGTTACAGACAGTTTCGATCTGTGCCTGCTGGGTGTCGGAAAGTGCATCCCATTTTTCTTTGTTCATCATCAGATCAAAGAAGGTCGACTGCTGATGCCAGCCCGGGAAGTAGTAGTATTTGGCTACCTGATGGAAGCCAAGTTTCAGATCGATCGCCGGCATGGAGAATTCGGTCGCATCAATCGTACCGAGCTCAAGTGCCGGATAGATGTCGCCAGCCGAAAGAAGCTGGGTCGATACACCGAGTTTTTCCATGACTTTTGCGCCAAGGCCAAAGAAGCGCATCTTCAGGCCCTTAAGGTCATCAACCGAGTTGATTTCCTTGGAGAACCAGCCAGAAGCTTCCGGTGCGATCAGGCCACAGAACAGCGACTTGATGCCATGTTCGGCATACAGCTTGTCAAAGATTTCCTGACCGCCGCCAAACTTGACCCATGCCAGATATTCACCTGCCTGCGGGCCGAACGGAACAGCACCGAACAGCTGAAGGGCAGGGACTTTACCAGCCCAATATCCCGGGGTTGAGAAAGCCGCATCAATCGAGCCGGTTGAAACAGCATCAAAAACTTCGAGTGCAGGCACAAGTGCGCCCGGCTCATAGAATTTAATGTTGATGTTGCCACCGGAAACGGCGTCGATTTTTTCATCGACGCGCTTGCCCAGCGTCCCGAGCTGGGTCAGGCTGCCAGGATAGGTTGACCCCATTTTCCAGCGAACGCGTTCCTGAGCATTTGCATCAGATGGGGCCGCAGAAAATGCTGCCGTTGCGAGAACTGCGACACAAGTTGCCGACTTAAGCAGTTTAGAAAAGCTCATCCGTCTTCCTCCCTAAGAAGTCCGAAATTGGTAATACCACGTGAGGCGGACAACCGCGTTTTGTTATTATTATTGCTGCGGGTTTCCGCCGATTTTTATGTTGCGAGGCCGAGCATAAGCGTAATTCGCAAGTATGGGCAAGTTTGTTTCGCTCTTTGCGCAAGAAAATATCTTCGCGGATGCGTGAAAAATAACTTGCATCCAGCTTCAAAAGCAGGATTTGCGCACGGGAATGCGTATTTTTACAGACGTTTAGGCTTTGGTGCGGCCCTATCCTTAAAAGACACGTTATATTCGTCGCTTAGCAAAATTGCTCTGCGACGATTCGCCTTTTGTATGGGGTTGATCGCTGAATGTATGGTGTGGGGTGTTTTGATTTATCGTGTGATGAAGGTTTTCAGGGTCTGTGCGCGGGCATCTGGTTTTGCAGCTGCAACATCATTCGGGCTGCTGGCCCCTGATTTTGGAGATGGGGCAGTGCGAAGTTGCCCGGGCATCATAGCCCCGAAATGAAAACGGGCGGTCCTTTTAAAAAAAGACCGCCCGACTGATGGTCGGAGCGAGAGGATTCGAACCTCCGACCCCTGCCTCCCGAAGACAGTGCTCTACCAGGCTGAGCTACGCTCCGTCAGTGGCGGGAGGTTTAGCTCTTCTTTCGGTGCGGATCAAGCATAATCGGGCTGTTTTCAGGGAAATATTTGCGTGATTGGAGGCGTTCAGCACCGAGTTGCCCAAGGTTGAGCTTAAATCACCGGCAAGCTTAGGTTTACGGATGGGATCAGCGCAAAAGGCCCTAAATCGGTGTCTGTTTCACGGCCTTTGAATGACCTGTTGGCGGTATGGATTTTGAGATGGGAAACTAATGACGTTTAAAAACGCTGTACTAACCTCATTTATGGCGGGCAGAGGCAGCAAGTCCAATCTTCAGACAAGGAGGATGTCAAAGAAGCCCGCCGTTATGATTGCGGGGAAACACACTGCAACGGGCTGTCTTGAACCGACCTCATTGGTCCTTAAATAAAAACAATGGATCAAAAAAGACATTTGCAGAACGACGGCTGGCGCATCGGCAACAAGCCGCTTAACATCAACCATATATAATATGGAGCCCCGATTATCCTGAACGATCCCAAAAGATCAGCGGTCGAAATGTTCTGACGATGGTTAAATAAGCTCTGAATTGAAGTTTATCGGGAAGTGTTGGTTTGAATGTTCACTGAATATCTTCGTCCTAAAAACCTATCCCAAAAAGTGATGCGGGTTACTTTTTCGATCTATTTGGGCGTAACCTTTCTGGTCACAAGTGTTCAGTTCCTGACTGAATATATTAAGACACAAGATTCAATCTTAAGTGAATTGGAACAGCTAGAGCAGACCGTTCAGAATCCAATCGCGACGAGTATGTGGCAGTACAATCAAAAACAGATGGATGCCCTCGTCGAGGGGTTGCTTAAAATGCCAATAATCGTGGGTGTCGATATTTTCGACAAACACGAAGAAAAGATCATTTCGAAAAGGTCCTACACGGAAGGGGCAGCCCCATTATCAATTTTTGATAAAAAGTCAGACTTAGCTTGGGAGCTGAACGACAAAAAAATAACGTTAGGGGCGCTGACACTTTATTCATCTTCAGAAGTCGTTTTGAACCGCGTTTTGTTTGGCTTTGCCTTGATTGCGATTACCGCAATCATAAAGCTGTCTGTTTTATTTTGGCTGTTTGTCTGGGCTTTCGATCGTTTTCTAGCCCGTCCGTTAAAAGAGCTCATGTCGCAAGTCGATGAGGTTCAACTGAGCCAAGATTTCAGCAAACGGATCAATCTTTCCATCACTGAAAACAACGAGATCAGTAAGCTTCAGGATCATATGAATAATATGCTCTCTGCCATGGAGAAGGGGCGCGCGCAATTATTGGAAGACGAGCAAGCCAAGCGTAACTGGCTTGAGGATGCTGTTGCAAAGCGCACAGAAGAGCTCCAGATCCTGAATGAAAAGCTCAAAGATCTGGCGGCGAATGATTCTTTAACGGGCGCATTAAACCGTGGAAATTTCTTTGAGACGGCACGGCATTTGTTCACGTTATCGCAGCGCCAAAAGTCGCCTGCATCCTTTATCCTGATGGATCTGGATCACTTTAAGATGGTCAACGATACCTATGGCCATTTTATCGGGGACAAGGTTCTTATTCATTTTGCACATACCATTCAGGATTTCCTCGGAAAGTCGGACCTTTTTGGGCGGCTGGGCGGAGAAGAGTTTGCAATATTTCTCCCGGATATGGGGATCGATCATGCCAGCCGTCTTGCCGATAAACTGCGAAAGGCCATTGGTTCGGCCACTTTGGAGGTGGACGGTAACACAATCACCTACACAGTAAGTTTTGGCGTTACCTCGTCCGAGGCAAAAGACAACTCTATTGACGAGCTGTTCAAGCGCGCCGATCTGAAGCTTTATGGGGCCAAAGAGAAAGGTCGCGACCGCGTCGAAAGGTAAAGAAAATGCACCGTCTCTTCGTCTTTATGCTTCTTTTGACGGCAACCACGGTGGCCAACATCAGTCAGGCGGCTACTTTGAAGGTTTGCTATGATCAATGGGCGCCGATGACGATCTTTCCCTCGGAAGATGCTCCTGAGCGCGGCGTTATCATTGATATGCTCGATCACATATACACCTCACATGGCTACACACTGGAATATTACGAAGTCCCTCTCGCACGGGGGCTTAGCATGGTCGAAGATGGACTTTGTGATATGCTGCCCGAATACGTGTTTTCAGGGCCCAAAGATACTGGGTTCGTGTATGCCGAGGAAAAGACGTTTGCCTATATAACCGCCTTTGTTGTCAGGCAAGATGATCCGTGGCGCTATAACGGCATCCAGTCGATGAACGGTAGGCGCATTGCAACGGGGCCGGGCTGGGATTACAGCTCAGCAAGTCTCGAGTATCAAAAATATATTGATGATCCAAGAAATGCGGATTTCATTGAAGTGATCTCTGGTTACGACGATGTGGTGGACCGGATTTTCACCATGATTAAAGAAAACCGGGTCGACCTTTATGCCGATAACGAACTGGTTCTTCAGTATGTCTTAAACCGGCTGGACATGAATGACGATCTGAAGATTGTGCGCCCGGGTTTGGAAAAGAAACTGGTTGAAAAAGCGATCTTCTCAAAGAAAATTCCACCGGGAAAAAGACAGCAACTTATAAGAATCTGGAATGAAGGACGCTTGTCGATGAAAGGCGAGAAAGAGAGCGTCTTGCTTGAAAAGTATGGCGTGAGATTTGAAGAGTAAACCAAGGCTGAGTAGCCAATTGGGTTTGCCTATTGTTCGCGAAGCGTTTTCTGGGTGGGCGGATTTTATGCTCACCAACGAAAAACGCCCTAGCATTTCTGCTAGGGCGTAATATCTTGATATTTCTATCAATAATGGTCGGAGCGAGAGGATTCGAACCTCCGACCCCTGCCTCCCGAAGACAGTGCTCTACCAGGCTGAGCTACGCTCCGTCATTCTGCGAAGCCGGGTGATAATGGTTTCTGGCAAGTGACGCAAGATATTTTTGTGACATCGTTGCCTAACACCGCCAAGCAATATGGGGTGTTTGTCGGTAGGTGGTATCAGTAGGGGCGGGAAATACAGAACTCGACCGCTTCGATCATCGAATCCTTGATCGGACCATCGTCAAAGCGCGTCAGCGTATCAATTGCCATCTGCCCATAGTCGCGGGCCCGATCCATTGATGCCGTAAGTGCGTCATGTTTGCGGATCAGCGTCTGCGCACGGTCAAGATCGCCGTCTTCAAAATTCTGATCTTCCATGCAGCGACGCCAGAATGCTTTTTCATCTTCGTCGCCCTTGGCAAAGGAAATGATCACCGGAAGTGTGACCTTACCGTCACGGAAATCATCGCCAACGGTTTTGCCAAGGGTGGCCTGATGGGCCGAATAATCGAGAACATCGTCAATCAGCTGGAATGCCGTGCCCAGATAGATGCCATAAAGCCGCAGGGCTTCTTCATCCTCGGCCGACCGTTTGGCAATGACCGCACCGATTTGCGATGCTGCGCCAAAAAGGGCGGCGGTTTTGGCGGTGATGACTTCAAGATAGGCCTCTTCGCTTGTGCCCATGTCATTGGCGGTCGCAAGCTGTAAGACTTCGCCTTCGGCAATGACGGCCGATGCCTGTGCCAGAATATCAAGAACGCGCAAGGATCCGGTTTTGACCATCACAACAAAGGCGCGCGCAAACAGGAAATCGCCAACCAGAACACTTGCTTCGTTGCCAAAAAGGGCATTGGCCGATGCCTGTCCACGGCGCAGCTGACTTTCGTCAACCACATCATCATGCAGAAGGGTTGCAGTGTGGATAAACTCGACACAGGCGGCAAGGTCAACCGCATCGGGACCATCGCCGTAACCGCAAAGCCGGGCCGATGCCAGTGTCAGCATCGGACGCATGCGTTTGCCGCCGGCCGCAACCAGATGTGATGCCAGTTGCGGGATCAGGGCGACTTCGCTGTGCATATTGTCGATGATGACCTGATTGACGCGCTTCATATCGGCGTCAACAAGGTTAACCAGTGAATCAAGGCTCGGCTGAGGCTTTGTCTGCGGTGCGGTATTGGTCACGCTGTATTCCGACTTTCCAATGGCATCTTCGCGGCCTGCATTTAGCGAAGATTGCAAATAACATCAGGCGGCCTCAACATAGATAGCCAAGGGCATACCGGTCAAGGGGACAAATGCTGTGGTGGACAGTGTGCAATCCTAGATAAATTGCGGAGTTAAGGGCGTTTTCTGAAAACGGCTGCACAGGCTCCCCACATTAATGTACGTATAATTTCAACACTGGATCTGAAACGATCCGGTCAAGGTGACACACCGAGCAAACGATTTAAGGGGAACCGCCATATGATCGAACTGTTTCGCAGCAACGATCCGATTGAGCTGAGCTGGGCGCAATCGGTGTTGGCGGATGAAGGAATTTCGAGCCACATTTTTGACTATCACGCCAGCATCATCGAAGGGTCCATCGGGGCGCTGCAACGGCGTTTGATGGTTGACGGCGAACAGGAAAGTCGCGCGAAATACATTCTTGATATTGCCAGACGCGAGCTTGATGCGCATAACGCAGAACAAGACAAAAAGGACGAACTGACGTCCAAGTAATGCTGGCAAGTGATGCTAGGTCTCGGGACTTCACCAAAACCCATATTGCATGGGCAGGATGAGGTGCGTGACACTGGTGGCGCAAATAAAGGCGATTGATGACTAACGCAGGTGCGACATGTGATGTGCCCGACTTTCCCGAAGACCGGATCAGTCATGATTTTCTACTGGGTGGGTCGGTAACGCTTAAACAACCGGTCGATGGCTATCGGGTGGCGGTCGATGCGGTGTTTCTGGCGGCTGCGGTCGCGATTAATTCCAGACGCGATCAAAAAATTCTTGATGTCGGGGCGGCGGTTGGTTCGGCCGGGTTGTGTGTCGCGCATCGACTTGAAGATGCGGTTGTGACCGGTATTGAACTGCAGGATGACCTCTATGCGCTTTATTGTCGCAACGTGGTTGAAAATAATCTGGTCGGGCGCGTGACCCCGGTTCATGGCGATATCAATGATCCAAGGTTACCTTTACAGGCCCACGGTTTTGATCAGGTAATTTCAAACCCGCCTTACTATCCTAGTGGTACGCGCCCGGCCAATGAAAGCCGGGCAACCGCCCATCAGGAAGGTCATACCAGTCTCAAAGACTGGATTGGGTTCTGTTTGAAAATGCTGCGTCCAAAAGGCCGGATTACATTGGTCCATCGTGCAGATCATTTGGATCGCATCATTGGTTTGTTGCATGGCAAAGCCGGGGATGTGACGGTTTACCCGATCTGGAGCAAAGATAATTCCGAGGCACCACTACGAGTGATTGTTTCCGCCCGCAAAGGGGTGGCATCGCCGCTTACCCTGCGCCGCGGACTTGTTTTGCATGACGCCGCAGGGGCCTTTTTACCGCACGCGGAACAAATTTTGCGCAATCCTTTGCCATTGCCCGGTTTCTAAATCGATGAGAGTTTAATATAAGAACCGCTTGGTTGCGCTGTGGCGCAGAAATAAATGCGCTTTGGGAACGGATATGCTCAGCTTTTCGAAAATCATTTTTACCGCTCTGGTCATTGTCGTCGTATGGCAGGGCTTTAAGCTGTTTAACCGTTTCAAGCAGGTTTCAGAAAACGAACAGCCAAAGCAGACCCGCCATAAGAAGAAAAGCCAGCCAAAGACCGTGGCGCAGGAAATGGAAAAATGCCCCGAGTGCGGCGTTTACCACGCCGAAGGCAATGCCCATCGCTGCTAGGGCTAAGCTTCGAACTGTCCAGCGGAAGCGACAGAACCCCAACGGCCTGTCTTCGACTTTGTGTCAACACGGGCAGATTTCATTTGAAAACCCGCACCAGATCGCTGATCTATGATGTTGCGGTGCAGTATTTTGTGACGAGCAGTGATGCAAGGGTTGCAAATTCGGTGCATCTCAGGGCTTTTGCCTTCTTGACCCCGGCGGGGCAGGGCGGTAGCTTGCCGCTCTAATTTATAGGCAACAGTAATAGTGAGTTTGCGCAATGGCGCTCGACGGGTCGCAACGTCCCCCTTCATTCCAGGAAATCATTCTTCGACTGCAAAGCTATTGGGCCGATAAGGGATGTGTCATCCTTCAGCCTTATGACTTGGAAGTCGGTGCCGGTACCTTCCACACCGCGACAACCTTGCGCGCGCTTGGACCGGAAAGCTGGAATGCGGCCTATGTGCAGCCATCGCGTCGTCCAACCGATGGTCGGTATGGGGAAAACCCGAACCGCTTGCAGCACTATTACCAGTTTCAGGTGATCATGAAGCCGTCGCCGGGCAATTCGCAGGAATTGTATCTTGGCTCGCTCAAGCATCTGGGCATTGACCCGATGGCCCATGACATCCGCTTTGTCGAGGATGACTGGGAAAGCCCGACCCTTGGTGCATGGGGTCTTGGCTGGGAAGTCTGGCTTGATGGCATGGAAGTCACCCAGTTTACCTATTTCCAACAGGTCGGCGGTTATGAATGTAACCCGGTTCCGGTCGAGCTGACTTATGGGCTGGAACGTCTGGCGATGTATATTCAGGGTGTCGAGAACGTCTATGACCTTGATTACAATGGTCAGGGTGTCAGCTATGGCGACGTGTTCCTGCAAAATGAAATCGAACAATCGACCTATAACTTTGAAGTTGCCAACACCGATATGTTGTTCCAGCACTTCAAGGACGCACAGGCCGAATGTGGCGTTAATATCGAACGTGGTCTGGCATTGCCAGCCTATGAGCAGGCAATGAAAGCCAGCCATATCTTTAACCTTCTTGATGCGCGCGGTGTGATTTCCGTGACCGAACGTGCGGCCTATATCGGCCGTGTTCGGGACATGTCGAAATCCTGCTGCGAGGCCTGGCTGCGATCACGCGGCCATCTGAAAGAGGAGGCATAAGTTATGGCCGAATTGCTGCTTGAACTGTTTTCCGAAGAAATCCCGGCCCGTATGCAGGCCCGCGCGACGGCTGACCTTTCAAAGCTGGTCACCGATGGCCTTAAGGCCGCCGATCTTGCGTTTGAGACTGTCGAAACGCTGGTCACCCCGCGCCGCTTGACCCTGATCATTGATGGTTTGCCGGAAAAACAGCCTGACCTTCGCGAAGAACGCCGTGGTCCGCGCGCCGATGCACCTGAAAAGGCGATCAACGGGTTTTTGGCGGGCAATGGTGTGACCCTTGATCAGTGCGAAAAACGTGAAATGCCCAAGGGCACCTTCCTGTTTGCGATTGTCGAACAGAAAGGCCGTGCGAGTGCAGAGGTCATCAAGGACATCGTCGAAGATGCCATGGCCAAATTGCCGTGGCCAAAATCGATGCGATGGGCCGATCAGAAAGTCCGTTGGGTTCGTCAACTCGACAGCATTCTGTGCCTGTTTGACGGCAAGGTGGTCCCGGCATCATACGGTCCCGTCACCGCAGGTGATACCACCCGCGGTCACCGTTTTCTCGCACCGGCAACCTTTAGCGTTGCCAATGCCACCGAATACAAAGAGAAACTGCGCACCGCCATGGTCATGCTTGACCGTGAAGAGCGCAAGCAGGTCATCCTTGACGGTGCGAAAAAGCTTGCCGAATCCGAGGGCTTTGACCTTTTGGAAGATAACGGTCTTCTCGAAGAAGTCTGTGGTCTGGTTGAATGGCCGGTGCCGGTGATGGGCAAGGTCGATGACCTGTTTATGGATATCCCGCGTGAGGTTCTTGAAACCTCGATGCGCGAACATCAGAAGTATTTTGTTGTCGAAGATAAAAACGGCAAACTTGCCGCGCGCTTTATCACCATTTCCAACATGGTGACGGCGGACAACAATGCCAAAATCATCGCCGGTAACGAACGCGTTTTGCGCGCGCGTCTGCATGATGCCAAATTCTTCTGGGATCAGGATCGGAAAGTGACGCTGCAATCGCGTCTGCCGAAACTCGACAGCATCGTCTTCCATGCCAAGCTGGGATCACTTTCCGAGCGCGTCTTGCGCCTGCGTGGGCTCGCACGTGAGCTGTCGGCTGATGTCCCGGGCTGTGATGTCAAACTGGCCGACCGTGCCGCTGAAATCGGCAAGGCCGATCTGGTGTCGCAGATGGTGTTTGAATTCACCGAGCTTCAGGGACTGATGGGCAAATATTACGCCGAAAATGACGGTGAAGCCCCGGAAGTCGCCAATGCCATTGCCGAGCATTATGCCCCGGCGGGGCCGTCGGACATGTGCCCGACTGCACCTGTTTCGGTTGCGCTCGCACTGGCTGAGAAGCTCGATACCCTTGCCGGGTTCTTCACGGTTGATGAAAAGCCGACCGGGTCAAAAGACCCGTTTGCGCTGCGTCGTGCTGCATTGGGTGTCATTCGTCTGGTTTTGGAAAATGGTTTGCGTTTGCCGCTTCGGCGTGTGTTCGCCTTTGCCGTTTCCCAGTACCCGACTGCTATTCGTCGTGACGCGGCAGTGGATGACCTTTTGGCCTTCTTTGCTGACCGTTTGAAAGTCCATCTGCGTGAACAGGGTGTCCGCCATGATTTGGTGTCTGCTGTGTTTGCACTGGATGGCGAGGACGATCTTGTCCGCCTGCTGGCCCGTGTTGAGGCGCTTTCCGATTTTGTATCGGGCGAAAGCGGCGTCAACCTGATGGCTGGCTACAAGCGTGCGTCCAACATCCTGCGCATCGAAGAGAAAAAGGACGATACGTCCTATGACGCGGACGTTTCCGCGGATCTTCTGAGCGTGGATGAAGAACGCAAGCTGTATGAGGCGCTCATTGATGTCCGGCATACCGCCTTGCCGCTTTTGCGCGACGAGGATTATGCCGCGGCAATGACCGAATTTGCGCGGTTGCGTGAACCGGTCGATGCATTCTTTGAACAGGTCACGGTAAATAGTGACAAGGCCGACGAACGTGCCAACCGGCTTAAGCTGCTGGCGCAAATTCGGACTGCCTTGCATGACATTGCAGACTTCTCAAAGATCGAAACATAAATAGGTCGGGGTTACGGGGCTTTCCCCATCCTGGGGAGGCCCGCCAAAGGGCCTTGACCAGATGAGGAAAAGGCAAGATGACCAAATGGGTCTACGGTTTCGGTGGCGGTAACGCCGAAGGCCGATCGGATATGCGTGAACTTCTAGGTGGCAAGGGCGCAAACCTTGCCGAGATGAGCAATCTTGGGCTTCCTGTCCCGCCTGGCTTTACCATTACAACCGAAGTCTGCACGGCGTTTTATGACAATGATCGTGCCTACCCGGATGGTCTGAATGCCGAAGTCGAAACGGCACTGGCGGCAGTTGAAAAACTGGTCGGGCGCAAGTTTGGCGACGCAAACGATCCCCTTTTGGTATCTGTTCGTTCTGGTGCGCGGGCATCCATGCCCGGCATGATGGATACGGTTTTGAACCTTGGTCTGAATGACCAAACGGTCGAAGCCTTGGCGACGGTTTCGGGTGATCGTCGTTTTGCCTATGACAGTTACCGCCGGTTTATTCAGATGTATGGCGATGTGGTGCTTGGCGTTGAGCACTACCATTTCGAAGAAATCCTTGAGATCCATAAGGAAGACAAGGGATATTCCCTTGATACCGAAATGAGTGCCGACGACTGGGCCGAGGTCGTCCGCGACTTTAAGAAAAAGGTCGATACCGAACTTGGCCAGCCGTTCCCGCAAGACCCGCGTGAGCAGCTTTGGGGCGCGATTGGTGCGGTGTTTGGCAGTTGGATGAATGCGCGTGCCAATACATACCGTCGTTTGCACAGTATCCCGGCAAGCTGGGGCACGGCTGTTAACGTACAGGCCATGGTGTTTGGCAACATGGGCGATGATTGTGCGACAGGTGTGTGTTTCTCACGCAATCCATCGACCGGCGAAGATCGTTTCTACGGCGAGTATCTGATCAACGCGCAGGGCGAAGACGTGGTTGCGGGCATTCGGACCCCGGCACCGCTGACCAAAATCGAACGCGAAGAATCCGGGTCGGATTTGACGTCGATGGAAGAGGCGCTCCCCAAGGTTTTTGCCGAGCTTTGCGATATCCGCGATAAGCTGGAATCCCATTACCGCGATATGCAGGACATGGAGTTTACCGTTGAGACGGGCAAGCTTTATATGCTGCAAACCCGTGCCGGTAAACGCACAGCAAAGGCGGCCCTTCGCATTGCCGTTGAAATGTGCAGTGATGGCGTGATCAGTAAGGAAGACGCGCTCAGGCGTGTTGATCCCGCCCAGCTTGATCAACTTTTGCATCCGACCCTTGATCCCGAAGCAACACGTAAAGTGATTGGCATGGGGCTTCCGGCGTCCCCGGGGGCGGCATCCGGGCAGATCGTGTTTTCTTCTGAAATTGCCGAGGATTGGGCGCATAACAAGGGCCAGAAAGTTATTCTGGTGCGGATCGAAACCAGCCCGGAAGATATTGCTGGCATGCATGCCGCCGAAGGTATCCTGACATCCCGTGGCGGGATGACAAGCCACGCGGCCGTTGTGGCACGTGGTATGGGTACGCCCTGTGTCTGTGGGGCCGGTCAGATCAAGATCGATTATGCCAACAAAACCATGATTGCGGGCGGTGTGAACCTTAAGGAAGGGGATGTTATTACCCTTGACGGGGCAACCGGCGAAATCATGCTGGGCGAGGTCGCAACGCTTAAGCCTGATCTTTCGGGTGATTTTTCCAAATTGATGGAATGGGCTGATGGGGTGCGCCGACTTAAGGTCCGCACCAATGCCGAAACCCCTGATGACGCGCAAACCGCACGTGGTTTTGGCGCCGAGGGTATTGGCCTTTGCCGGACGGAACATATGTTCTTTGACCCGGCACGGATCATTTCCATGCGCGAAATGATTTTGGCGGAAACCGAACAGGGGCGCCGCACCGCCCTTGATAAACTTCTGCCTTATCAGCGGCAGGACTTTATTGACCTGTTCCGCATCATGAAGGGCCTACCGGTGACCATCCGGTTGCTTGATCCGCCTTTGCATGAATTCCTGCCACATGGTGATGGGGAAATCGCCGAGGTTGCCAATGCGGCGGGTGTGTCCGAGGCGATTGTGCGCCGTCGGTTGCTTGACCTGACGGAGGCCAATCCGATGCTGGGCCATCGTGGGTGCCGTTTGGGTATTAGCTATCCTGAAATCTATGAAATGCAGGTGCGTGCGATCTTTGAAGCCGCGATTGAGGTTTCCAAGGATGGTGGCGATCCGGTGATCCCGGAAATCATGATCCCGCTGATTGTTGGCAAAAAAGAACTCGAAATCCTTAAAGCCGCGATCATCAAGGTTGCAGCCGAGGTCGAGGCCGAAAAATCGGCTAAGCTGACCTTCCTTGTAGGCACAATGATCGAATTACCGCGTGCGGCCCTCAAAGCCGGTGAAATTGCCGAAGAAGCCGAGTTTTTCAGCTTTGGCACCAACGATTTGACCCAGACCACCTTTGGTCTGTCGCGCGATGATGCGTCGCGTTTTCTGGATACCTATATTTCGAAGGAAATCTTTGCCGGTGACCCGTTTGTGTCACTGGATCAGGAAGGGGTTGGTGAATTGGTCAGCATTGCGGCTGACCGCGGGCGTGCAACGCGCCCCGACATCAAGCTTGGCATTTGTGGTGAACATGGTGGGGATCCGTCCTCCATCGCGTTCTGCGAAGCACAGGGACTAGATTACGTATCTTGCTCACCGTATCGCGTGCCAATTGCGCGTTTGGCAGCGGCTCAGGCTGCCCTTGGTCGCAAGAAGCCCTAAATAAAACACCGGCGGCAAGATGACCTTGCCGCCGGTGTTTTTGTCTTTGTTTGAGCGGGCGCTTTACGCTGCGTTACGCAGCACTTTCCGGCAGCGACACCCAATCGGGGATATTGACGGTAATTTTTGCGCCATCGGCCAGAAGTTCATCCCCCTCCGAAATACGTTCCAGACGGATCAGGGCAAGCCCGCCATCGCCATGGACGGAGCGGATGATGCCTGCTTCCTTGTCGCCATTCATGATGGCGGTACCCGCCGACGGAGCGGTGCCGGTGATTGTGATGGGCAGCAAACGTTTGCGCACCAGACCACGATATTTGGTCCGTGCGGTCAGTTCTTGGCCCATAAAGCAGCCCTTTTTGAAATCGACGCCATTTAGCTCTTCAAACCCGTTTTCAAGCAGAATGGCTTTGTCGATTTCAAGTTCTTCGCTGCCATTGGGCACGCCAAGTGATACGCGCAATTGATGGAAAGATTCCACGTCGCTTTCGATGGCACCGATTGCCGCCATTTCAGCCAAGCCATTTTTCGGGAGTAATACGCGCGCACCCATTGCGGTCAGACGCGGATCAACCGCCTTGATCCCGTTGGCAAAGCCAGCCGTGCTGCCCGGTGTGTCGGGCAGTGATAACGACGGCAACGCATCCTTGCCAAAGACGGCCACTACGTCATAGCTGTCGGTGATATCGGTGAGTTCGGCCTTGGCACGGAGTTTATACATGCGCAGTTTTTTGAAAAGATCTGCGGCACGTGCGCCGTCTTCGCCGCGTTCGCATTCGATCAAAAGGCTGTCTTCGTCCTGTTGATAGACAAAGAAATCAAAAAGGAACTTCCCCTGTGGGGACAGCAAGGCACCATAGCCGGATTTCTCGGCACTGATGGTTTCGATATTGTTTGATACCAGCCCTTGCAGAAAACTGACGCGGTCAGGACCGCTGACCCGGATCACGGCCCGGTCCGGCAGAAGGGCGTAAAAAGTCTCGGTCATATGTATGGGCTCCGGTTAGTCAGAATGGTTTGGCCGAAATGTGGGGCAGTTGCACATAATTCGCAAGCCCTGTCTCGTGAACGAAAGCCAGAGTGTGATGTAAGAAAACCCTTCATAAAACGCCGCCGAGCAGATAGAACCAAAGTCATGAAAATCTTGATGCTTGATCATTCCATCGGCTTTGATCCCAAAGATCGTGAAGCCCGCCCGCTCGGGACCACGCAGCGCGCCTTTATTGCGCTCGCCGAGGCCCTTGTTGCCCGTGGTCATAAGGTCGAAGCGCGCCGAAATGGTGGCATCGACAAGGATATGCACGGTGTTGCATGGCGACAACTTGATGCCGAATTGCCGCCCTTTGGTGGCGATGCGGTTGACACGGTAATTGCCTGGCGCGATCCGGCCTTGTTAAGCCACGCTTCGATTCCGGCGGATGCAAAAACAATCCTTTGGTTTGATGGTGATCCGACGAAATTGAACGCCGATGATCTGCGTCTGGTTCTGCATGACAAGCAAGTGCAGATCGTCTTTACCGATGATGCGCAGAAAAAAGGCTTTGAAACCGATCTGGTGAAAAAGCCGATTGTGGTCAAACCGGGGGCCGTCACGGCCTTTACCATGGCCTCAAACATGCATTGGGCGTTTGAATCGCGTGAAGAAGTGGCGGTTACGGTTGCCAATACGACAACGGGGATTGCCCAGATTGTCCGCATTTGGGAAGCCTACGTTGCGCCCAAGGCGCCAAAGGCAATTTTGGAAATCTATGCCTATGATCTTTTCATGGCGATGGCCGGTGAAAATGATCAGGTCTCTGACGACATAGTTGATTTGGTGCGTTCGGCGATTGACAAGGGGGTTCGGGTGTTACATCCAAAACCCGAAGGCGATATGGCCGAAACGGTGGCCAATGCGCGTGCGTTTTTGCATCACGGAAAATACGGCACCGATTATGCCGGTCAGTGGATTGTCGATGCACTTGGGGCGGCGACGCCGGTTGTGTCTTATGGCGGGATTGCCAAAACCCGTGTTGAAGACGGCAAGACCGGCTACATTGTTCCGGATGAGGCCGCATACGGCAATATCACCTGGCAGCTTCTGACCGACCGGTCGTTCTTTTCCACTCAGTCCGAAGCCGCACGCAATGACCGCCGCGAGTGGATCCATGTCGCTGGTGAGCTGGAGAAAATTTAAGCTGTGCGCTTGCTGTTTATCACGTCAAACCGTTTGGGCGATGCTGTCCTTTCGACATCGGTCTTACGCCATTATGTCGAAACCTATCCGGGCATAAAGGTTACGGTTGCCTGTGGTCCGGTGGCAGCCCCGATTTTCCAAGCCGTCCCCAATCTTGAACGCATTATCGAGATGCCCAAGCAAAAACGCGGCGGGCACTGGTGGAAGCTTTGGAAGTCGGTTGCGCTGACCTGGTGGGACGTGATCGTTGATTTACGCGGCAGTGCCACGGCCTATGTTTTGCCGGGGTGGAAGCGTGTTGTGCTTAAGGGGAATGATGATGGCCTCCATCGTGTCGTGCAACTTGGTGGTCTAATCGGTCTCAACCCACCACCAATGCCAAAAGTATGGACCAGAAAAGAAGATGAGGATAGGGCTGCGCAACTTGTGCCTAATGATGGTGCGCCACTTCTAGTGGTTGGGCCATCAGCGAACTGGATTGGTAAAACTTGGCACGCGGAGCGGTTTGCAGAGACAATCAATAAGCTGACCGAGAAGGGAGGGGTCCTTGAAAACGCACATGTTTTGTTGGTGGGGGCTCCTAATGAACGCAGTTCGGCTGAGCATGTTATCCAGTCACTACCAGAAGACAAGCGAACAGAAATCTTTGGCAAGGAGCATCTGTTGACGGTCATGGCATGCCTGAAAAAAGCGGATCTTTATCTTGGTAACGATTCTGGGTTGATGCACATGGCTGCTGCATCGGGTCGACCGACGCTCGGTCTTTTTGGGCCATCGCGCGATGAGCATTATAGCCCTTTTGCTAAATGGGGACGGGCTGTTCGGACAGACTGGTCCTACGATAAAATTATTGCTAATCGAACAAGCTGGTTTTCCAAAGAAAACCTCATGGAAAGTTTGCCGGTCGAAAAAGTTGTGACAGCAGCTACAGAGTTGGTTTCTGACTTTCGGGCAGAGGAAAAAGACAAATGACTGAGGCAAAGCCGCGTATTTCGGTTGTCATGTGCGCCCATAATGAGCAGGAGCGACTGCCGGGCTGTCTGGAAAAGGTGTCATTTGCGGATGAGATCATTGTCGTGTGCGACAAATGTACTGACCAGACAGAAGAAGTTGCTCAGAAATATGGTGCGAAAACCGTTGTTGGCAGCTGGGACATAGAAGGTGCACGGCGCAATCGTGCAATTGAAGAAGCCACAGGCGACTGGATTTTCGAACTTGATGCAGATGAACACGTCAGCGAAGAGCTCGCGATTTCTATTCGCGCGGCTGTGCGGTCTGACGCGTTTGATCTTTATGTGGTCCCTGTAGACAATTATGTCGGAAAGCGGCTTGTCAG
This sequence comes from Thalassospira sp. GB04J01, assembly GCF_000751115.1. Lineage (NCBI taxonomy): Bacteria > Pseudomonadati > Pseudomonadota > Alphaproteobacteria > Rhodospirillales > Thalassospiraceae > Thalassospira > Thalassospira sp. GB04J01. The sequence continues at coordinate 62,253 of NZ_CCDX020000014.1, forward strand.
ATATGGTTGGGGGGCTTCATTCGGGACATCTGCGGTTTGGAGGCTGTTCCGAAAAGGTCATAAGAACTGGGGATCACAACGGGTGCATCCTTCGTTTGATATGCAGGGACGCAAGGGACCCAAGCTTAATGGCGCTCTTCTTCATTTTGTTGACCGCAATATCTCTGACATGATCTGTCGACTGGATAGCTATTCGACAGCTCGGGCTGCCGATTTGCGCGAAAGTGGCGACATTGGAACGTTTGCAAATAACTTCCGGCGTATTTTTTCACGCTTCTATCGCTGCTTTGTTGCGCGCAAGGGATACAAGGAAGGTGGAATGGGCTTTCTGATCGCGTTGTTTGGTGCGCTGTTCCCAATCCTTTCCTATCTTAAGGCCAGATACGAGGACACCTGAACGGTGGGCGTGTGTTTTGTGTCAAATAGTGTAGGCGAATATAGTCAGGGAATGCCCTCGATATCAGAAAATGCACTGCTATTTGAGTATTTGAGAGGAATCATCCCATGACCAAGTTGCTGCAAACCATGGCTGGAAGTCCGTTTGGTGGTGCAGAGGAGTTCTTTGTGCGTCTGGCTTGCGGGTTTCAACGTGTCGGGATTGAGCAGCATTGTGTCGTGCGTCCGAACGAAGGTCGCAACGCGGTGCTTGCTGCCAATGGCGTTTCGTTTGACGAATTGCCCTTTGGCGGGCGGTTGGATGTACGAACGCCATGGAATTTGCGTAAACAGCTCAAACGTCACAAGCCGCGCATTGTCCTGAGCTGGATGAACCGTGCCAGCCGCATGACGCCAGCAGGTGACTTTGTGAAAGTTGCGCGGCTTGGCGGATATTATAAACTTAAAAATTTCCGAGATTGTGATCACCTGATCGGCAATACGCGCAATATCTGCGATTATCTTATTGGCGAAGGATGGCCCGTTGATCGCACTCATTATCTGCCGAATTTTGTTGATGCAAAACCCGGTACAGCAATCAGTCGGGCCGAATTTAATACCCCCGATGATGCGCCGCTAATCCTTGGTCTGGGGCGGCTGCATGACAACAAGGGGTTTGATACGCTGATCCGTGCGATGGCTGAAGTACCCGGTACTTATCTTTGGATTGCAGGGGCGGGTGATTTAAAAGACGATCTTCTGAAACTTGCCGGTGAATGCGGTGTTGCAGATCGCGTGCAACTGCTTGGCTGGCGGCGCGATGTTGCCAATCTTTTTGCAACCTGCGACGTGTTTTGCGCGTCATCACGGCATGAACCGTTGGGCAACATGGTGATTGAGGCGTGGGCACATGGCAAACCGGTTGTCGCACAGGCAAGCCAGGGGCCGGTTCAATTGATCACGCCGGGTGAAAGTGGTTTGCTGTCGAAACTCGAAGATGTATCTGCTTTGGTGGCAGATTTGCGCGCGGTTCTTGACGACAGAGTTCTTTCAGACACATTGTCACGCAACGGTCGTGCTGCCTTTGAGGCGGACTTCACCGAAGACGTTGTCGTCGCAAAATACAAAGCTTTCTTTGACGAGGTTGCGCTTTAATGTGCGGAATTGCCGGATTTATTGCCAAAGACAAGCAAACCATTGATCCCGAAATTCTGGATCGCCTGCGCAATGCGTTGGGGCATCGTGGCCCGGATGGTGATGGTCGATATGTAAAAGGTCCGGTTGGCTTTATCCAGACCCGGCTGGCGATCATTGATCTTGATACTGGCGATCAACCACTTTTCCATGAAAATGGCAGCGCACTTATCGCCAATGGCGAGATTTATAATTATGTCGAGCTGCGCCAGAACCTGTGCGAAGCAGGCTTTAAGACGCGTTCAGACAGTGAAACCGCCCTTCGCATCTATGCCCGTGATGGCATAGACGGGTTTGATCAACTGCGCGGCATGTATGCCTTTGCCCTTCATGATGCGATGGAAAATCAGGTCGTACTGTGTCGCGATCCGTTTGGCATCAAACAGCTTTACTATGTTGAGACGCCGGAATTCTTTGCCTTTGCGTCCGAGGCACAGGCGCTTGTCGCGGCCGGACTGATTGGCCGGAGTGTGCGCGAAGATGCTCGTTCGGAGTTGCTTCAGGTCCAATTCACGACCGGCAGTGATATGATCCTTGATGGTATCAAACGCCTGTTGCCAGGCGAGACCCTTGTTCTGAAAAACGGCCGTGTGGTTGAACGTCGCCGCCGTCAGGTTCTGGGGGACAAGGGTGTTGTTGGGGCGCGTCTTGATGGCGCCTTGACCCAATGGGATCACGTGTTTGAAGAGTCTGTGCGACTTCATCAACGTTCTGACGTTGATTATGCGATGTTCCTGTCGGGCGGGGTGGATAGTGCATCTCTTTTGGGCATGATGCATCGTTTGAACGAACGTCCGGTGACGGCCTATACCGCCGCATTTGAGGCATCGAGCGTACATGATGAACGCGAATTGGCCCGAGAGGTCGCCAAGGCCTGCAATGCCAATCATGTCGAGGTTATGTTTTCCGAACGCGATTTCTGGACGCTTTTGCCCGAAGTTGCCGCCAAGATGGACGATCCGGTGGCTGACTATGCTATTCTGCCGACCTACAAGCTTGCAGCCGAGGCCGCACGGGATTTCAAGGTCGTTCTGTCTGGCGAAGGCGGCGATGAGCTGTTTGGCGGGTATGGCCGATATCGTTCGGTTATGCGGCCTTTATTACTGGGCGGTAGGGTCATGCGATCCAAGGGCACCTTTGATAAGATCGACGTTCTGCACCCCAAAGTTCTTGAAGGCTGGCGCGATGGTATTGCGGCATCCGAAAGCCGCGAAAACCGGGGGAAACGTTCGCGTCTTGCGGTGGCACAGGCTGTGGACTGTTCGGACTGGTTGCCAAATGATTTGTTGATCAAGCTTGATCGCATGCTGATGGCACACGGCCTTGAGGGGCGCACCCCGTTCCTTGATCCAATGGTGGCTGACTTTGCATATCATCTGCCAGACCGGCTTAAGGTGCGTAAAGGTGTGGGTAAATTCCTGTTGCGCAGTTGGTTGGAGCGGTGTCTTCCTATGGCGCAACCCTTTGCCAAAAAACGCGGATTTACCGTGCCGGTTGGGGAATGGATTGCCGGGCAGGGCAAGCGCCTTGGCCCGCTGGTTGCCAATCAGGCCGGTGTTCTTGAAATTGCTGATCCGGTTCGAGTGGGAAAACTGTTCACCACGCCCGGCAAGAAAGAAAGTGCAGCATGCTGGCATCTGTTGTTTTACGCGTTGTGGCATCAGACCAATATTCTTGGTCAGGCACCGGCAGGTGATGTTTTTGATACACTCGCTTCTTAGCCAGCTTGATATCTTGTGAATTTCGAATGCAGATATCGGTGATGCTGGTCAAATTTGATGGCCGATGTATGGCCCGCCGTAAACAAGTGACAGGTGATCGAAGGCATGACACGATCACGCGTGTAGACCTGAGACTGATCGATTGCGACGGAAGGCTTTTCATGGCGAAAACATCAGCCTGGATGATCGTTCCCAATCTGCTGCGGACATTGATGCGCGGCGATGTGCCTCTGAAATCCAAACTTATTTTGCTGGCAGGACTTGTCTATTTGATCAGTCCAGTTGATCTGTTGCCCGATGTTGTTGTTGGCGTTGGGTGGCTTGATGATCTTGTGATTGTGCCGCTTTTGGGGTGGCTTTCCTATCGCAGTCTACCTGCACCGGTCCAACATGATGTCGTGCCTGAAGCTGATGCCGGTCAAAACACATCACGTCGAACCGTTTTATATATGGTTGTTCTTTTGGTGGCCGTCGTGCTTGTGATCTTGTTGGGCAGCGGAGAGGGTGAGCTTGAGCTTGCGCCTGTTTCTCCGGTTCTGTCGCAATGACGTAATGTTTACTGATCCGACCAAGGGCGCATTTGACAGCTGGCTTTGCGCACGAATACTCTTGATCCAAACAGATCATGATCGGGAGACGTTCCATGGGCGATGCATTCCGCGCACTTGTTTTGGATCAGAACGATAAGAAAGTCACAGCCGAATTCCGTAATTTGACAACTGATGACCTGCCAGATGGTGATGTCTTGGTTCGGGTCAAATGGTCGACTTTAAATTACAAGGATGGCATGATTTTAAATGGCCTTGGCCGATTGGTGCGCACCTATCCGCATGTGCCCGGGGTCGATTTTTCCGGTGAAGTCGTCTCGTCAAGTGATGCACGGTACAAGCCCGGTGATGAGGTCGTCCTGACCGGTTGGCGCGTTGGTGAGGCCCATTGGGGCGGATATGGTCAAATGGCGCGGGTAAAGGCCGAGTGGCTTGTGCCGTTGCCAGAAGGACTAGACGCGGCACAGGCAATGTCCATCGGGACGGCCGGGTTTACGTCAATGCTTGCGGTTATGGCACTGGAAGAACAGGGCATCAGTTCAAAACAGGATGGCGAAGTTCTTGTGACGGGTGCCGCTGGCGGGGTTGGCTCGGTTGCAGTATCGATTTTGTCGGCCTTGGGCTATCGGGTCGCGGCCTCAACCGGGCGCGCAGAAACCCACGCCTACCTCCGTGAATTGGGGGCGACGACAATTATTGATCGCAATGAGTTGACCGATACCAGCAAGCCACTTTTGGCCGAACGCTGGATTGGGGCGATTGACAGTGTTGGCAGCACAACCCTTGCTCATGTTCTTTCAGAAATGAAGTATCACGGTGTTGTTGCAGCCTGTGGTCTCGCCGGAGGAGCCGACTTACCGGGAACTGTGATCCCGTTCCTGTTGCGCGGGGTGCGATTGATCGGAATTGATTCGGTAATGTGTCCCTATGCAACCCGAATTCGGGCTTGGGAACGGCTTGCGAAAGAGCTTCCTATCGATCAGCTAAATGCCGCAACGACGAAGGTTGCGCTTCGTGATGTTGTGCCATGGGGTGAGAAAATTTTGAAAGGTCAGATCAAAGGTCGTTTGCTGATTGACGTGCAGGATTGCTAGAAGCCTTGGAACCATGCAAAATCAGATACTTTCCGATGTTCAGGCTTTGACGGAAAAATGATTTTAAACGTGGAAATTGCTGCGATGGCTGATCAACGGTTTCGAATTCTTTTGGTCGAAGATAACCCGGGGGATGCGTTCCTTGTTAGGACGTTGCTGGATGAAACCGGGGATCCGTTTGACATTGAACATTGCAGTGACCTTACCTCGGCCCTGACTATTTTAAATGGCGATGGGCCGGGGGCACGGTTCGATGTTGTCTTGCTTGATCTGACCTTACCAGACTCATCGGGTGTCGAGACAATTCGTCGCGTGCGCAGCTGTGCCAATAGCGCCCCGGTGGTTGTTTTAACCGGTCACAAGGACGAAGAACTGGCGTTTGAAGCCCTGCAACACGGTGCGGAAGACTATCTGACGAAGGAATTTCCAGACGGTCGGACAATTCGACGTTCCATCCGGTATGCCATTGAACGTTCGCGGGCCGAACGGGCACTCAAGGAAAGTGAAGAACGTTATCGCAAGCTGGTCGAACTTGCCCCTGAGCTCATCTCAATCCTGAGCGGTGAGGAGATTACTTATATCAATCAGCAAGGGCTCACGATCCTGGGGGCTGAGGATACGACAGAACTTGTTGGTCGCAGCTTTATGGAAATGGTTAATCCATCCAGCCGTGAAATCCTGTCAGAGTATATAGAACGCTATCGCAACGGTTACAGCGGTCGGGCAGATTTTGTCATCATGTGCAACCGCCCGGATGGTGAAACAGTTGAACTGGAAGTGTCGGCAATCGCCTTTACCCATGAAGGCGCACCGGCAATGTTGATGCTGGCCGAAGATGTGACGGAAAGACGCAAAGTCGAACGTCAGTTGGTCCAGACATCAAAACTTGCGACACTGGGTGAAATGGCGGCATCGGTGGCCCATGAAATGAACCAGCCGCTGAATGTTATTCGCATGGCGGCCGATACCTGTGCGCTTCAATATGATCTTGAGGCTGTAAAACCCGCCTTTCAACGAGAACGCCTGTCTTTGATCAGCGGTCAGACCGAACGCATGTCTGAAATCATCAAGCATCTGCAAATATATAGCCGACCTGATGATGATGACTTTGCCCCGTTTGATCCCATGAAGGCCGTGGGGCGTGCTGTGGACATGATTGAGCATGATTGCCGCCTGTCGGGCATCATGATTGATGTGGTGCCACCTGCCCAGATGTGTCGGGTTAATGGCCGTCAGGTGCAACTCGAACAGGTTTTGGTCAATATGCTGACCAATGCGCGTGATGCAATCAATGAGAATGGCGATGATGCCAACAGCATTGGCGGGTTAATCCGTGTCAGTGCGATGATTGATCAAGACGAAAAGTTCCTGAAACTCGCGGTGAATGACAATGGTGGTGGTGTCCCAGAGGCGGCCATTGATCTGCTGTTCCATCCATTTTTCACGACCAAAGACGTTGGTAAGGGAACAGGGCTTGGGTTGTCGGTCAGCTATGGCATCGTCGAGGCGATGGGCGGCAAGATTGATGTGCGTAACGAAGGGGATGGGGCCTGTTTTGAGGTAACTCTACCGGTCGCCCAAATTGGTAAGGAACTCGAAGCGGACAGTGACGAACCGGTGGCAAAAAGTGCGCGAATACATGGTGACTGCGTTGATCGTGCCGGGCGTCAAGCCGTCCGGGTGCTGGTCGTTGATGACGAAATTGATGCGATGGAAATCATTGCTGCTTATCTGGAAGCACAAGGATATTCGGTTTCAGCCGCAACGAACGGTGAGGACGCATTGGCCATTGCCGGGGTTATGCCGCCGACCATTTTGATCACCGATATTCGCATGCCGCATATGGATGGCAACAGTCTTGTCAAAGCGTTGCGTGCCCGAAACCCTGCCATGCCCGTCATTGTCATGACCGGACATCCCGGGGATGCTGAACGACCGATTGAAGATGATGATGGTGCAGATGCACCTGTCATGGTGATGTCAAAACCCCTTGATCTTCAAGAGCTTCTTGGCATTCTTGATGAGCTTGCAGAAGTCTATGGTGAATAGAAACCTGTTCGCTGAGCAAGAAGATGGAGAAGTATATAACAACAAAGCCCGGCAATTTTGCCGGGCTTTGTTGTGAGTGTCGTCGTTTGCGTTGCGCTCAGGTCAGGCTTCCCAACCGAGCTGCATGGCAATTTTAACAGCCTGTGTACGGTTGGCGGCACCAAGCTTTTTGAAAATACCCGTCAGGTGAACTTTGACGGTGATTTCACGCACAGTAAGCTGCTTGGCTATTTCCTTGTTCGATAAGCCTTTGGTCAGCAGAGCAAGAACTTCGCGTTCGCGATTGGTCAACTGGCGTAAAGGGTTGTCAGGTGACAGGCCGTCCAGATCAATCTCGCCAGGACGCATTTTCGTGCCGTCATCTTCAAGCAAAGCTGATGGAATATATTTTTCACCTGACATGATCAAACGCAATGCATTGATCAGTGATTTTCCCGACAAGGTTTTTGGCAAATAGCCAGAGGCACCATGCTCGAGCGCGTTCAAAACGTCACTGCGCTTAACTGATCCAGACAGAATGACAACCGGAATTTCCGGGTGCTTTTGACGCATGACGGTTAAGCCTGAAAGGCCGTTCATCCCCGGCATGTTCAAATCAAGAATGGTCAGCTCGACTTGCGTTTCCCCATCGACAACTGAAAGTGCCTCGGCAAAATCTTTTGCTTGTGAGACCTCAACTTCCGGCGCCGCCGTTTTAAGGAAGGAAGTGATCCCGTCTCTGACGAGGTCGTGGTCGTCTGCTAGCAGGATGTTCATTTTTGTGCCGTACCCGTTTTTGTCCGAGCTTAGGACATGTGTCCGTCCGCGTCAGAAACGCGACCGCACCCAAGATACGGAATCGCGTAAATCTATAATGTTTAGTTCAAGCGTCCCCCCCGGACGCGCGCGCAGCATTCAACAAAATGGGGGGCCTGTCAAACGGCAGGATAGTTTCTGATTTTCTGAACTATCCCATTGAATAGGGTATTATGTTCAAGGGTAGATGTTCTGTCGCGCTTTGCATAGTATATGGGGAGCGGAAGCAGATTTCGCGAGGTCCAAAATCAAATAGAAATCGAGATGCCCTGTCTCGCGTCGTTCCCGTTTTCGTTGTTAGACGCAATGGATTCTATCGGTTTAGGCGATTCGTCACTGGCTTGCGCTGTTGCACGTTGTAAGCTTGCCTGACGGAAGGCCGCCATATCGGCACCGGACGGTGCATTAGGGGCAAGTGCTGCGTTCTGCAAGGTCGCCAGTGCGCGGTCACGATCCGCCGCAGATCCGGTCATTGACACACTAACATCAACGTGCCCGCCGATTGCATATGCTTTGCCATCTGGCCCAATCTGATATTCATACTGTGGCGCAGACCCATAAGGACCCGCTGCGGCGGCATGGGCTTTTTCTTCTTGCTTGACGGCAGAATCACGCGATTGCAACTGTGCAACAATGGCCTTTTCCGCCGGATCAAGGTCTGTATTACCAGAAATTCTGCTGTTCGTATTTTGACCGGCTTGTTCTTCACTTGTTTCACGCGCCTGACGATACTCCGCACGGCTAACACCGCCTGCAACGGCTTGTGCTTCAGTCAGGGTGCGGGGGTCAACGATGCGTGTCCGTGCCGCGTCACTGTCTTGGCCTGCAATTGCATAAGGTGATGAACGCTCGGTACCCGACGATGTAACTTCGACAGCTTCATATTCGGCCAAAACGCGCCCGTCAGCGGTTCGTGCGATCTCCTGAACATTCAGGATTACGCCCATTTCGCCGCCATTCGGGTTGGCAATGGTTTGACCGGTTGCAATCATATGAAACTGTAAACTCTAAGCTTAACGATGTACTGCATACCTCAAAAGAATAGCAGATAATGATCATTCTGTCTTGTGCATGATTTACGGGCCAGATTGAGGGGTTCTCGTGTCTTGCGAAAAGGGGACCTTGCTGCTATCAGAATGACCGAATTTAAAGTGCCGTGACAGTTATCGTTCATAAACACATCAGACAGGAATTCCGAGGAACATGCTCGACTTTGCCATTCCCGCCCATGAAAAGGTGCTGGTTACCGGTGCTGCCGGTTTTATTGGATCGCACCTTTGTCTGAAGCTGCTTGAGCAAGGGACGACTGTTGTTGGCCTTGATAACGTCAATGACTATTATGACGTGAACCTTAAAGAAGCCCGTTTGGCGCGGATTGACGGCAAGCCGGGTTTCAAGTTTGTCCGTATGGACCTTGAAGACCGCGACGGTATTGCCGACCTGTTTGCAACGGAAAAGCCGACCTATGTTGTTAATCTGGCTGCTCAGGCTGGTGTGCGGTATTCAATTGAAAACCCGCATGCCTATATTGATGCCAACCTTGTCGGGTTTACCAACATCCTCGAAGGATGCCGCCATAACGGTGTGAAGCATCTTGTCTATGCGTCAAGCAGTTCGGTTTATGGCATGAACACTGAGATGCCGTTCTCGGTCCATCACAATGTCGATCACCCGATCAGCCTGTATGCTGCGTCGAAAAAGGCAAATGAACTGATGGCCCATACCTATAGCCATCTCTATAGCTTGCCAACGACTGGACTGCGGTTCTTTACTGTCTATGGTCCGTGGGGGCGTCCGGATATGGCGCTTTTCTTGTTCACCAAGGCCATTCTCGAAGGCAAACCGATCAACGTGTTCAACCAGGGTAAAATGCGCCGCGACTTCACCTATGTCGATGACATTGTCGAAGGTGTCTATCGTTGCATCTCGACCGTGGCGGAACCAAATGCGAACTGGAATCCGCGCAATCCGGACCCGGCGACCAGCTCGGCTCCTTACCGCGTGTTTAACATCGGCAACAATAGCCCGGTTGAGCTGATGTATATGATCGAAACTCTTGAGAAGGCGCTGGGCAAAACGGCAGACAAAAATATGCTGCCGATGCAGGATGGCGATGTTCCGGCCACTTATGCCGATGTGGATGCCTTGACTGATGCCGTTGGCTTTAAACCGGAAACCTCAATCGAGACCGGGATTGGCAATTTTGTTGTGTGGTATCGGTCCTTTTACGGATAAACGAAATTGAAATTTGCCGCCATTTTTGTGCTGTTCGCCAATGCGTTCTCGGCGGGCATGATGTTTCTGGCCAGCGTGTTCATCTCACGCTATGGCGGCAAGGAGCTGTTTGGTTTTTTTAGTGTTGTACTTGGTGTCGTTGTAATTGGGGCAAAAGTTTCAACACTTGGCCTTGATGTTGCGATCGTAAGGTTTTTACCAAAATATAGCACTGAGGGACGGGCGGATGCTGCAGGTGGTATAAAGCGTGTCGCAATAGGGCTAACATTGGTATTTTCGTTAGTCGGCGCATTGATCTTTGGAACTATGCTGTATTACATGCGTGCATTTCCGGGGGCGGTCTCATTTACTGTGGCGTTAGCATTGCCGATGGCTTCTTTGCTGGCTGTTTTTCAGAATATCATTCGTGCAGATGGAAATGTTTCAAGGGCGGTCATTGGCGAGGCTGTCGTGCGACCGGCAACGTTTATGGTGTTTCTGGTTGCTGTTCAGTTTCTTTTCTATGACGGATTAGGGAACTTTACCGTAGGATTGGGTTACACATTTGCCCTGACAGCTTCCTTAGTTACTGTAATTGTGCTTGTTGTCTTGGGTAAAAAGGTTAATTGGGCTGGCGATTTCAGTTTAGCTTCGGATGATTTCCGGCAATGGTTATCTCATGGCGTAAATCTTTTGCTGTCTGAGTCTGCGACAGCACTGCTGAACCAATCCCCTATTGTTCTTGCAGGTATATTGCTCTCTGCGGCCGAAGCCGGTGAAATGAGTGCGGTCATTCGTTTAGCAATGCTGGTGATTTTTGCTCTGACGGCCGTGCAATCCATTATAACGCCGTTCCTGTCGCGTGCGATGTCCAATAACAATACAGACGAACTGCAGGCCCTTGTTGCCCGGGCGACTGGATTTACAATGGCCGTCGCATTGCCTGTGTGTGGAATCTTTTTTGCCTTTGCTCCAGAGCTTCTAGGCTTTTTCGGCGAAGGGTATGTTCAAGCTGTTCCGTTGCTTCGCATCATGCTCATGGCATATTTCCTCTACGCTGCTGCGGGGCCAGCCGTCTCCCTTATGACGATGACAGGTCAGCACAAGGTTGCCCGAACCGTAATCTGTTGGGCGGCTGTAATTATGATGTTGGCAGGTGCTGCTGCCATGAGTTTTGGTGGTTTGACACTGGCGGTTTGGGTTTCAGGTGCAGTGGTCGCAATTTACCCCCATGTATTGGCTGTATTATGTCGTTCCCGGTTGGGCGTTGATCCAACTGTATTGTCGTTGCGATTTCTGGTTCGCTCAAGCATTTGATCTCTTAGCTCTGGCGTGTTGAATGGCGATAGCGTCGATCATTTCAAATGTAATTTGGAGAGTGCAGCTTCATTGCCTTTTTCAGTATTCCCTCAAGTCCTTTTACGGGAAACGGCTAAGCGCAATGCCCGTCAATGATATAGGTTTTCATCTCATATCTGTTACGCCTGTTCCATAAGGCCGAGAAGGTAGCTTTGCATTTCATTGATATTGTTTTGCTGGCGGCGGTAGAGCTCTTCTTGTCTCGTGAGGTTTGATTGCGCCTCCGCCTGTCGGCTTTGATATGCTTGCTCGACGTTATGGTCAGGATACCAGCGTTCTGAAAACTCCCGTCGTGTTGGCGCATTTTGGTTATTGTAGCGGTGAACATCGACATTGGGATAATGGCGCGATACGGCATCTGTAATATAGTCCACGCGCGCTTGCCCACTCAGGCCTAGCAAGTCTGCCTGATCATTGAATTTCCGCATATAGCTTCCGGCATCATGCGTTACCAAGCCTCCATTTTTGTAGACGTATCCCAGAATCTGATCCCCGTTGGAAAACACTGTCCTAACGTCTGACTGCGTATCGGGATGGTTTGCTTTTGTGTTTTCAACACTTCTTTGTGCATGCTGCAGCGCGGTCTCAACAGACTCGCGCAGTCGCGGGATAATGGTCTGCTGACCTTCAAGCCACTTTTCAAAGGTGGGGATCGCTGCTTCATACTGATCGGCGGAAATTTCGGTGGCAATACTGCCGTCTTCATTTTGGATCGTGCGTGGGGTGTATCCGTCCTCACGCATTGCTGCGATACGTTCGCGCATCGGTGCATAGGACTTTTCGTAGTATTGCTTGAGATACGGACGCATTTCCGGGTCGGAATACATTTCCTCGCTGAACGATGGATGTGTCGCGTTTGAGGAAGGTGACGTTGCCGTATAGTGCGATACTGCAGAGCCAGCGTTATAGGCATTTGTTTGGATGGTCATAGTGCGCTCCTCTATCATGTAGAGTAAGAAGGTGGAGCAATTTCTATGCCATTTTTGCACGTAAAAGTTGTCAAAAGTGTCGGGGAAACTAGTGTAAATCTATACCAAGGGGACGCAAGCCTATTAAAAGAATAGGCAGAAATTGCAGCTTGAACACCCAAAAGGTTTGAGCAGCCAATAACGCATGGGACCTGGATCAAAAGATTATATTTGGAAAATGGTGCTGCCGGAGAGATTTGAACTCTCGACCTCTCCCTTACCAAGGGAGTGCTCTACCCCTGAGCTACGGCAGCCTAAGCAGGCCGCTTAACGGGCAAATGGTGCTGCTGGGGAGATTTGAACTCCCGGCCTCTCCCTTACCAAGGGAGTGCTCTACCCCTGAGCTACAGCAGCATTAAGCCCTTTGCGGTGCGGGCGGGTTATAGGCCACGTATCCGTATTTGGTCAAGTCCGAAATAGGCGAAGTTTTTCGAATGTTTAAACATCGCAGCTTTTTGCCCTGTTTTCGTCAAGATCGGCTGTAATTTTTCGCCTGCTGTTTTATAACGTCCCAACATCTTCCCGATCATATCAACCGGAAACCGGATCACATTATGACTGCAAAGAAATCCGACATCCGCCCGGCGGTGAATGAGGAACGTCAAAAGCGCGAAGCCGAAGCCCTGCGCGCCAATCTGGCCAAGCGTAAACAGCAGAAGCGCTCACGACAGGATGCCGGGGAGGCGACAGAAAAAGACCGTCCCCAATCGGATGATGAGAAGAATTAGACATCCGCCACAGGTATCGTTTGGTTGATCTTCATGCTGTGTGGCGGGTAAAACGAATATCGGAGGATGGCGCAGTGTCGCGCAGGGACCTTCACAGCAAACAAGGGTGGTAAAATGTCGGTAAGACCTGATCACTGGATACGCCAAATGGCGCAGGAAAAAGGCATGATTGAACCGTTTGTTGACGGCTTCAAACGTGATGGCGTGATTTCCTATGGGGTCAGTTCCTATGGCTATGACGCCCGGGTTGCTGACGAGTTCAAGATTTTCACCAATGTCGACTCGGCGATTGTCGATCCCAAGGATTTTTCCGATGACGGGTTTGTTAACCGCAAGACCGATTGTTGTGTGATCCCGCCCAACAGTTTTGCCCTGGCTCGGACAGTGGAATATTTCCGCATTCCGCGCGATACACTGGTGATCTGCCTTGGCAAGTCGACCTATGCGCGGTGCGGTATCATCGTCAATGTGACCCCGCTTGAGCCGGAATGGGAAGGGCATGTGACATTGGAGTTTTCAAACACCACACCGCTTCCGGCCCGGATTTACGCCAACGAAGGGGCGTGCCAGTTCATTTTCCTGAAAGCCGAAAGCGAATGCGATACCTCCTATGCGGATCGCGTAGGAAAATATATGGGCCAAAAAGGTGTCACGCTGCCGCGCCTGTGATAAAGGCTAGGCAACAGATTCGGCAGTAATACGCCAAGACACGGTTTTGCTGCGCGTAAAGACGCAGCACAATGAGGATTGAATGGACAAGATCAAGATTTCCGGTGGTCGCCGGCTGCAGGGTAAAATCGCTATTGGCGGTGCCAAAAATGCGGCCCTGCCGTTGATGGCAGCAGCCCTTTTGACAGATGAGACGCTGACACTCTCAAACCTGCCGCATCTGGCCGACATCACGTCGATGGCGAATTTGCTGGCCCAACATGGTGTCGCGCTGCATCTCAATGGTCATGCACCCAATGGCGGGCATACGGGCCGCGTTCTGGAAATGACGGCCAAGGAAATCATATCCACGACCGCGCCTTATGATCTTGTGCGCAAGATGCGCGCATCGGTTCTGGTTCTGGGGCCGATTGTCGCACGTTGTGGTGTCGCCCGTGTTTCGCTTCCCGGCGGCTGTGCGATTGGCAACCGTCCGGTTGACCTCCACCTTAAGGCACTTGAAGCCATGGGGGCTGAAATCCACCTGACTGAAGGCTATATCGAAGCCCGCGCACCAGAAGGCCTTAAGGGCGGGCATGTCCTGTTCCCGCAGGTGTCTGTTGGTGCGACGGAAAATGCCCTGATGGCGGCATCCCTTGCCGATGGTGTTGTCACCATTGCCAATGCGGCCCGCGAACCCGAAGTTTCCGATCTGGCCCATTGCTTGGTTGCGATGGGAGCCGAGATCGAAGGCATCGGCACCGATACGCTTAAAGTCACCGGTAAGCCGCGCCTGCATGGGGCGGAATACTCGGTGGTGCCCGATCGGATCGAAACCGGCACCTACGCGATTGCGGCCGCCATTACCGGGGGCGATATTGAACTGACCGGTACGCGGCTTGAGCTGATCGACAGTCTTGTGGATGCCATGCGCAAGGCCGGGGTTGAGATCGAAGAAACCGAAAATGGCATGAAGGTACGCGGCAACCGCGCAACCCTTCGCGGCGTTGATGTCATGACTGAACCTTATCCCGGTTTCCCGACTGATATGCAGGCGCAGTTCATGGCGCTGATGTCGGTGGCAAATGGCGCATCCATGATCACAGAGACGATTTTTGAAAACCGCTTCATGCATGTGCCGGAATTGAGCCGCATGGGGGCGGACGTCAACGTCCATGGACGTTCGGCCATTGTGCGGGGCAGTGCGAAGCTGTCGGGGGCCGAAGTGATGGCAACCGATCTGCGTGCGTCGGTGTCGATGGTGCTTGCGGGCTTGGCAGCCGAGGGGGAGACGGTTATTAACCGTGTCTACCATCTTGATCGCGGCTATGAGCGACTGGAAGAAAAACTGAGTTCCTGCGGGGCGCAGATCGAACGTGTCCGGGTGCCGGTCTAAAGCCGGTTCGTGATTGGATTGCGATCCGGACAGTAAATAACGCGTAAGGCGACTGATTGATGAGTGACGAAAAGCTGGTGCTGGCCCTGCCAAAGGGGCGCATTCTTGACGAGGTAATGCCGCTGGTGCGATCCGCCGGGATCGAACCGGAAGCCGCATTTGATGATCCCAAATCCCGTGCACTTCGGTTTGCCACAAATCATCCGCATATCGATATCATTCGCGTGCGCAGCTTTGACGTTGCAACTTTTGTTGCCTTTGGTGCCGCCCATATCGGGGTGTGCGGCAATGATGTTCTGATGGAATTTGACTATCCCGATATCTATGCGCCGCTTGATCTTAATATCGGGCATTGCCGTCTGGCTGTGGCCGAACCCGAAGAAATGATCGACGGTGATGATCCATCGCGCTGGTCGCATGTGCGTGTTGCAACCAAATATCCCAATGTGACGCGCAATCATTTTTCCAAACGCGGTGTTCAGGCCGAATGCATCAAGCTGAACGGCGCGATGGAGCTGGCACCGACCCTTGGTCTGTGCCGTCGCATTGTCGATCTGGTATCGACGGGCAATACGCTTAAGGCCAATGGCCTGCGAGAGATTGAACATATTGCCGATGTGACGTCACGCCTGATCGTCAACCGGGCCGCGCTTAAAACCCGCCCGACCGATGTTCAGCCATGGATCGATCGTTTCTCCGAGGTGCTCAATGCCGCTTAAGCTTTCTATTACCGATGCCGGGTTTGAGGAAGATTTCGTCAAGCTTCTCGGCATGAAGCGCGAATCTGATGCCGATGTGGATGCGGCTGTTGCCAACATCATTGCCGACGTGCGCGCACGTGGTGACGAAGCGGTATGTGAATATACCAACCGCTTTGACCGTCTCAATATTGATGCCAGTGGTATGGCGGTGACGGCGGCCGAGGTTGATGATGCCTTAGACGAAGTTGATGCCGATCTGCTCAAGTCGCTGGAACTGGCGGCAACGCGCATTCGCTCCTACCACGAAAAGCAGATGCCAACCGATGAACGCTACACCGATGAAACAGGTGTTGAGCTTGGCTGGCGCTGGCGGGCTGTGTCGGCGGCGGGGCTGTATGTCCCCGGTGGTTTGGCATCTTATCCATCATCGGTTCTGATGAATGCCATCCCGGCCAAGGTTGCCGGGGTTGAGCGTCTTGTCATGGTGGTACCAACCCCGGACAATAAAATGAACCCGCTGGTGCTGGCTGCGGCCCGCATTGCCGGTGTGGACGAGATTTACCGAATTGGCGGCGCGCAGGCGGTTGCGGCCCTTGCCTATGGCACGCAAACCATTAAGCCGGTTGATAAGATCGTTGGCCCAGGCAATGCCTTTGTCGCGGCGGCAAAACGCCGCGTATTCGGGCAGGTCGGCATTGATATGATTGCCGGTCCGTCGGAAATCCTTGTGGTGGCCGATGGTTCCAACGATCCAAGCTGGGTGGCGGCAGACCTTTTGTCGCAGGCTGAACATGATCCGGTTGCGCAATCGATCCTGATCACCGATGACGCCGGTTTTGCCGACCGTGTGCAAGTCGCGATTGACGCGCATCTGGAAAAATTGCCACGTGCGGAAATCGCCGGGGCAAGCTGGCGCGACTTTGGTGCAATTGTCTTGGTGGAAAATCTGTCGCAGGCTCCGGCCCTTGTGGATCGGATCGCCCCGGAACATCTGGAACTGGCGGTGGATGACCCGGACGCACTGGCCGAAGACATTCATCATGCCGGTGCGATTTTCCTGGGCCGTTACACGCCAGAAGCCATTGGTGACTATGTTGCCGGGCCAAACCACGTGCTGCCAACCGCCCGTTCGGCACGGTTTTCTTCCGGTCTTGGTGTGCTTGATTTTGTTAAGCGGTCATCGCTGATCAAATGCACCCCGGAAAGCCTGGCCAAGATCGGACCAGCGGCAATTGCGCTTGCGGAAAGTGAAGGTTTGCAGGCACACGGACTTTCAGTGGCGATCCGGTCAAACCAGATGTAAGCTGTGTTATGCTGTTGCAGTGCAGCGTGTAAGGGGGCCGCAGGGAGAGAGCCATGGCAAAGAACCAATGTATCGCTGGTATCTATCTTGACGAAAAGTACAAGGTGCGTCGCCGTCCCGAGGTCGAACACGAACAGGCTGTGGCGATTTATGACCTGCTCGAAGACAACCATTTTGAGCCTGCTGGCGGGTTCGAAGGGCCGTATTCGGTACATATGCGCATCGAAGAAAACCGCATCTATATGGATGTGCGCGGCGATGATGACAGTGAAAACCTGACCACCATTCCCGTGCCATTGTCGCCGTTTCGCCGCATCGTCAAAGATTACTTCATGATCTGCGAAAGCTATTATGACGCGATCAAAAAGGCCAGTGCATCACAGATCGAAACCATTGATATGGCGCGTCGAGGGTTGCACAACGAAGGGTCAGAGCAATTGCGCGAGCTTCTGGCTGAGAAGGTGGCAGTGGATGAAAATACTGCACGTCGCCTGTTTACCCTGATTTGCGTCCTTCACATCCGGGGTTAAGGCACAGTGGCAGAAGAGCTTCCCGGATCGGTTCTCTTTGCCTGTAGTTTCAATGCCGTTCGTTCGGTGATGGCGGCAGCCATCATGCGCCATTATCACGGGACGCGCATTTATGTCGAAAGCTGCGGTCTGCGCGCTGGTGAGGTGGATGGTTTTGCCATTGCCGTGATGGATGAAATCGGTCTGGACATTTCCTCATACAAATCCAAAACGTTTGATCAGCTTGAAGACGGGTTCTTTGATCTCATCATCACCATGTCACCAGAAGCCCAGCACCGTGCGGTCGAAATGACCCGTACCATGGCCTGTGATGTGGAATTCTGGAACACCTTTGATGCCACCATTGTCGAAGGATCGCGTGAAACGCGGCTTGAGGCCTACCGTCAGGTGCGCGATCAGATCAAAAAGCGCATCCTCGATCGTTTCCCGGTCGGACCTTCGCCAAAAGTCTGATTATTTGTTTTGGGCAAGATCGGTGAACGCGTCACCATCTAGAACAAAGATCTTTTCATCATCAGCAGGACGCATGCCGAGTTTTTCATAGAACCGCTGACCGATGATGTTTTGGGCATCAACTGACAGCCTGATATAGGTTTTGCCTTGCGCATGCGCCTGTTTGGCAACGGCTTGAACCAGATTGCGTGCAAGGCTGCCCCCGGGCTGTGCCCCGCGATGAGATGGGGCGACATAAAGGTCCTGAATATAAAGCCCAGCCTGTCCACGGAACGTTGAATAGCTGGGGAAGTACAGACAAAGCGCAACCGGAGTGCTGTTTTCGGTCGCGATCATGGCCTCAAAGGCGAGGGCATTTCCAAACCCATCCCGGACAAGATCGTCTGGACTGCTTTTAAATTTGTCCTCGCATCCGGTCGCAGCAGCAATCTGAAACAGCATTGCATGAAGGGCCGGGGCGTCATCCTTTTGTGCCAGACGGATGTCAGGTTGGTTCTTTGTCGACATGGCGGTTGGTTCCAAAGGGCTAGGGTCAGGACCTATTAATGCGAAAGAATCCAGACAATAGAACCGATTAGGCACCCCAGAAAAGAGCCAAAACCGCAGGCAACCATCATAAGCCGTCGCAACACGGGCCTATAAACGCGTAAACTACCGTTGCCATGCCGTGTATGCAGTGCTGGAACGCCAAGGGGGTGGTGTGAAAGGACTTGACCTTTTGCCCGGTTCAGAGCAGTTTGCGCCCCACCGGTATTTTGATATTGCAATACGAAAGCTAGGAGTCACATGGCTAAAGAAGACGTTATCGAGTTTCAGGGCACTGTCGTTGAACTTCTGCCCAACGCGATGTTCCGCGTGAAGCTGGACAATGACCACGAAATCCTTGCTCATACCTCGGGCAAAATGCGTAAGAACCGTATTCGTGTTCTCGCAGGGGACCGTGTCAGCGTCGAAATGACCCCTTATGACCTGACCAAGGGTCGTATCACCTTCCGTTTCAAGTAATCTGAAACCTGTTTACAGCGTAAATTGACCTTGTCTGGCGTGCGGTTTACCTTTGCGCCCAAGGGCAATTTTTCTGTGTATGGAACGCGTGTGACAAGGTCACATCGCGAACCAAGGGTAAAGATCCGACATCCGGGAGCCGCGTCTTGTCGAAACTGATATTGGCCTCTGCATCGCCGCGCCGTCTTGAGCTGCTTGCGCAGATCGGAATTGTGCCAGATCAGGTTGCTCCGGCGGATATCGACGAAACGCCAGCGGCCGACGAAAGTCCGCGCCGACTTGCCTTGCGCCTTGCCGAAGAAAAAGCCCGTGCCGTTGCCAAAAGCAACGGCGGGGCTTTTGTCCTTGCCGCCGACACTGTTGTTGCTTGTGGAACCCGCGCACTGGGCAAGGCATCGGATGAACGCGAAGCGCGTAAATTCCTGACCCTTCTTTCCGGGCGGCGCCATCGTGTTTACGGCGGTGTCTGCCTGATTGCGCCGGATGGCACTGAGCGGTCCCGCGTGATCGAAACACAGGTTAAATTCCGGACCCTCGGGACCGAAGACCTTGACCGTTACCTTTTGCATGACGAATGGAAAGGCAAGGCAGGTGCCTATGCCATTCAGGGCCATGCGGCGACCTTTATCAAGGCGATTTCCGGCTCCTATTCCAATGTCGTCGGGCTGTCGCTCTGTGAGGTGGACGGCCTCCTGCGTGGTCTTGGCTACCCCGTCAAAGAGGTCTGATCATGACAGCTGGCGTACCCCCCAAAGGCCGCCTGCTGATTGACGCTGTTGCGCTTGAACGGCGCATTGCCCTTATTGAACAGGGACGCCTTGCGCGTCTTTGGATTGATCGTGGTGGGCCTGCACGGTTTGACCTTCATCTTGGCCGGGTGTCAAAGGTTTTGCCGGAAATGGCGGCGGCGATGGTGGCCCTTGAGGGGCTTGATGACGGTCTGTTGCCCTTTGACCGCTACACCGGGCCACTTCATGAAGGCCAATGGGTGCTGGTGCAGATTTCCCGGCTTGGCTTTGAAGACAAGGGTGTGAAGCTCACCGGGCGTATTGCCATCGAAGGGCTGGGTATGATCCTGCGCCCGCACGGCAAACAGATCGAACTTCCCCGTAAACTCAAGGATGAAGACCGCCGCGCCGATTTGGCGCGCCACCTCAAGGCGCTTCAGACCGCTGAAGATGGCATCATGCTGCGCAGTCATGCCCTTGAGTGGGACGGGGCAGCACTGTCGGGCGAATATCAACTGTTGCGCCGCCAATGGCAGGCCGCGACCGCAGCGCTGGCTGATCCCAAAAAACCACAACGGATATCGCCTGCCCAGTCTGAGGTCGATCAGATGATCGAACGCCATCTGATGGCGGGGGGCGCATGCGTCGTCGATGGAACGAATGAATTTGTGCGCCTGCGCGGCATTTTAAAGGCCCGTGGTGTGTTAGACGACAATCTTACCCGTCACACTGGGACGCAGCTTTTGTTTGGTGCCAGTGATCTTGAAATCGATCTTGAAGACGAGATGAACATTGCGTTGTCGTCACGGGTGGAACTTCCCGGTGGCGGCTGGATCGCGATTGACCCGGCAACCGCCCTTTGTGCGATTGATGTGAACGCTGGTGGGGCCGATGCAGGCCGCGATAGTGAAGCCCGCGCGATTGAGCTTAATACCCGTGCGGCCATAGAAATCGTTCATCAAATCCGCTTGCGCAATATTGGCGGATTGATTGTGATTGACCCCTTGCGGGTGAAATCGCGTGCCGGACGTGACAGGTTTGAAGCCGTGCTGCGCGAAACTTTCGGGGCCGAGCTTGATGGTTCGGTTCAAATTGGTGGGTTTACGCGACTTGGTCTTTTTGAGTTTAGCCGCCAGCGGTCTGGCGAATCGCTTGCCGAGCGGATGCAGGTAAAGTCAGATACACGCAGACTTTCAAACCAAACGGCGATTAATGCGGTCATCCGTCATGTGATTGGTGACTGTCGCAACGGTCTCGTCGGGGCGGTTAAGCTTTATGTGGCTCCGGTGATTGCCGAACGACTTGCATTGAATGAAGATGGTGCAGATATCTTGCGAAATGAATTGGGGGTTGACCCTGAAATCATCGCGGACCCGATGCTAAGTGAAGATGCCTACCGGTTGGAGAAAAAGACATGACAGAAAAAAACACAGCAAAAACAGCAGGGTCGGGCTGCCCTGTTTGTGACAAGCCGGTTGAAGAAAAATACAAGCCGTTCTGCTCGAAACGCTGTGCCGATCTTGACCTTGGGAAATGGTTGAATGAAAGCTACGCAATTCCCGCAGCTGAGCCGCCCGAGTATCTCGAAGACCTTGAAGATGAAGAAGAATTTTAACGGGAAAAAAAATGCGATTTGAGTCTGGACAAGCCCCAAAGGAGTTTGTATAACCCGGCTCGTTCCGCAGGGGACACTCTGGAAACAGAGATGAAAGATTAAGATGCCCAGATAGCTCAGTTGGTAGAGCAGTGGACTGAAAATCCGCGTGTCGGTGGTTCGAACCCGCCTCTGGGCACCATCTTTCACAAACAAAAAAGACCCGGCTTTTATAGCCGGGTCTTTTTGATTCCGTGTCTATGTCAGGCTTTGCTGTCTGGAATCCAAAGTGTGAATTCAACACCCTCATCATCCTGATCGGTTCCTTCGCCAATCAGGTTGCGTTTGTCATCAAGGGTGAATGTACCCGACGCAAATGCCCCTTTGGTACAATTGGCAAACCATGTGCCTTCTGTGGGGGCGTCGTTTTTGGTTACGCTCAGTTGTGCTTTGCATTGCGAACTGTTTGGGCCGACAAACTCAAGTGTCCCGCCATAATCTTTGAGCGACACCTTGGTATCGAGATGCCCATCGGTCAGCTTGCTTCCCCAGGTCATTGCGATGGTGCGATCATAGGTGCCCATTCTGGCGCTGGACCAGGTGCCGCCTTGTGCACCCGAAGTCTTGGTTCTCGTCATCGCGCATGCTGGAGTAGGTAGCGCCATTACCCGTGCTGCATAGGCGTCACGGTCATCGACCAGGCTGATGTTATGGGTCAATTTTGCGATGTCGAAATCAGCGTCCCCGCAGTAGACAACAGTGACGATTGAATCGATGCCGCCGCGATCGTTATCGTAAATTTTGCGGCCATTTGTCGCACGGAAGCCGAATTTGGCGACTTTACATTGCGAACTTTCGCCAATTTTGGCGTCAGCATAATAGCCCACTGCCTTTCCATTCACGTTTGACATGATCGGATAGGTTTTCAAGACTGTCACATTTGACGTTTCGAATGTGTCGCGGAATTGCGCTTCGTCTGCAAGTTCCTGTTCGCTTTGTGGGGTGAACCAGACATCAAATGTATATGCATTTGTGATCAGACCCTGCCCGCAGGCTAGTTCCCATCTTTCGTTCTGGACCTGACCATTGTTACGGTCACTCTGTTCGAGCTTGGTCACCGGAATGTTCGAGGCGGTCGGCACGTTAAACCGTGACTTGCCAATCGGTACTTCTTTCCATTCGGAAAATGAATGATCTCTGGTGGTTTGGCACCCGGCCAGCAACAGTGTTGTCCCCAAAACGGCGAACCCGATAAGCTTCTTGGTGTTCATTATTACCCTCTGGATTGTATGTCCCAGTATAAGGGTAACCTGTATTTGTGTCCTTGTGGCCTGTCCAAAGGTGGGGAATGGTTTGTTTTTTTAAGCTTTTAGTTGATTGTTATACCTAAAGCCAAATTACCCTTGGGCTGCGCTCGGTAAAGGAATCGATGCGATGGGCTGATTTTGTGGATGAATAGGCAAGTTATCGGTGGGAATATTTCGTAAAACAGGGACGCAGATTTGATCAAATGAACAGATATCTTCTGTTCGAGGTTCGAATGAAAATCGCAGCTTGTGCGAGCTGCCAGATGTGCGTTTAACGCTTGATTAGAAACGGGTTTGGCGCTTTTGTTGCGGAAATTTTACAGTTCGCTATCATCAATTGGTTTTTATGTTTCAACCCGCTGAAACATAAAAACGGCTATGACTTGATGGCGAAGGATCATGTCTGTACCAGAAGAACAATGCGCTAGGGGACCCTGATGGCCGAAAAACAGATCGAAATCGAACTCAAACTTCGTATCGATCCAAAGCATGTCTCGCGGCTAAAGCAGGCAGCTGTTTTGCGCGAGGTCAAAGAAGGTCGACGTCTTCAGACAACCCATCTGGTTTCCATTTATCATGACACGCCAAAACTGTCGCTGGCGGGCAAGGGGCTGGCCATTCGGGTGCGCCAGATTGGGACGCAGGGCTGGGAACAAACCGTCAAGGCGACCAATGGGCTGCGCGAAGCATTGCCCGAACGTCACGAATGGACTGTGGCGTTGGAGGACGGTGAACTGGATCTGGAAAGGTTCACCGATAAGGACGTCAAAAAGCTCCTTAACAAGTTTGCCAAAAAGAAAAACATCACCCGCATTTTCGAAAGTGATCTGAATCGCAGTGCGGTTGACCTGACCTATCGCGATGCGACCATCGAAATGGCGATTGATCAGGGTGTTGTCAGGGCCGGGGACGGGGAAGTGCCGATTTCCGAAGTTGAGTTCGAGTTAAAGCAAGGCCATCCGGCCGCCCTGTTTGATCTTGCGCTTGAATTACAGCGCACGGTGCCGTTGCTTTTGAGCATGCGGTCAAAGGCATCACGCGGGCGTGACTTGCATCTTGGCCGTAAGACCAGTTTTTACAAATCTGATGCCATTGAACTGACCGATGAAATGTCGGCAGAAACCGCATTTCGGGGCGTTCTGGCCCAAGGGTTGCGGATGATCCTTGGTAATGAGCAGTGTGTAAGACAGGACCTGCATGTCGAAGGATGCCATCAGATGCGCATTGGCATGCGCAGGCTGCGCGTGGCGTTCAACCTGTTTAAAAAGAACCTGCCAAATGGCGAAGCGGTTTTGCTGCGCCGGTTGCTGAAAACCTGTAGCAAGGGGCTGGATGGTTTACGCGACTGGGATGTTTTCCTTGGCGAAACACTGCCGATGGTTGCGGAACGTTTCCCTGGTCATGACGGGGTGATTGAACTGCGCAAAGCTGCCGAAAAACAACGCGAAAAGGCACTTGCCACAGCGCGTGAGATGCTTGATAGCCCGGAATATGGTCAATTTCTTTTAACGCTTGGTGCGTGGGCGAGCTATTCACGCTGGGCATCCGGGGCCAGTGCCGTGCAAATGAAGGCAATGGCAGCACCGGTGTCTGAAATGGCTGTTCCGCTTTTGGAGCGGGCCTATAAACGGGTGACCAAGCGTGGGGATGATGTGGGTAGCCTGTCAACGCCACAGCTTCATGCCTTGCGCCTTGAGGTCAAACAAATGCGGTATGGCACAGAGTTCTTTGGCACGGTCTATGGCGCTAAAAAGGTCAAGAAATTCCGCTCCCGCCTGACGGAGATGCAGGAAATTCTTGGTCAGCTACAGGATGCCGCCGTCGCAGAGGCGCGGTTGTTAGCGCTTTCTTCGCAGCTTTCCAAAAACGGTATGGTTGCCGTTGGCCTGATATCAGGTTGGTTTGGTGCGCGGGCGGATCACAAGCTTGAAGGGCTTGGTGATGCGATGGCGAAATTTGCAGATCAGAAAACCTTCTGGAAATGAAATGCTACGGGAAAAGAGGGACAGTCTTTTATCAAGAAATGCGCGGCACTTAAAAAAGGTGCCGTGAGTTTGGCTTAGGCCATTGCTTCCTTCATGCTCTGATAGGCAGCCAGAGCCCGTTCACGGCCTTCTTTAAGGCCGATCAAGGGTTCGGGGTAGGTCTGGCCCAGCGTGACGTCAGCAGCCTTGAGGATCAAGGGCGATGCTTCCCACGGTTTGTGGATGAACTGTTCGGGCATGTCGCGCAGTTCCGGCACCCACTGGCGGACATATTCGCCTTTGGGGTCAAATTTTTCGCCCTGAAGCACCGGGTTGAAAATACGGAAATAGGGGGCGGCATCTGCCCCGCATCCGCCGATCCATTGCCATGAAAACGCATTGTTGGCCGGGCAGGCATCGACAAGTGTGTCGTCAAACCATGCCAGCCCGTTGCGCCAATGGATCAAAAGATGTTTGACTAGAATGGAGCCGACAATCATCCGCACCCGGTTGTGCATGTATCCGGTATGCCAAAGTTCACGCATGCCGGCATCTACGATGGGAAAGCCAGTTTGACCGCGCTGCCAGGCTGCCAGATCATCGGGGGAATCTGACCATGCAAAGCTGCTGAACTTATCTTGCAGCGGCTGGGTTCGAAGGTCTTCGGCGTGAAACAGGATATGATGGGCAAATTCCCGCAATCCCAGTTCGGATATAAACTTGGATGCAGTTTTGCCTTTGCCCGGATTGGCATCGGCAAAGTGGTTTGCGGTGTGCCAAACCTGAAACGGGCTGATTTCGCCAAAGCGTAAGTGCGGGGAAAGTTCCGACGTCACCCGGTGATCCGGGCGGTCGCGCAGATCGGCGTAGTCTTGTAAGCGATCATCAATGAAATCAAACAGCTGATCCATCGCGCCCTTTTCGCCGGGCGTAAAGCGTTCAGATAATCCCGCGGCCCAATCAAACGGCTTGGGCGACAGATCCAGTGTTCGAAGGTCAACCTGACCTTTGATGGTTTGATCGCAAAGCGTGATGGTTTCAGGTGCCTTGAAAGGCGCACGTGGTGGCGGGGCTTTCTGACAGGCGCGCCAGAACGGGCTAAAGACCTTGAAATCAGTACCGCCCCCGGTTTTGACTTCCCACGGTTCAAACAGAAGCTGCGCCTTGAAACTTTCGCACGTAAGGCCGCGGTCCATCATGGCGGCCTTGATTTCGGTGTCGCGCGTGATCGACGGCTTGTCATAAAGTCGGTTCCAGAACAATGCCCCGACCGGCTGGCTTTCAATGATGGTATCAAGGATATCAGAAGACTTGCCAACGAACAGCCGCAAGGCGGCATTTTCAGGCATGTTAGCGCTAACATCGCCAAGCTCTGCAATGGCGCGGTCAAGCACGGTCAGGCTTTTTTCAAGCCACCACCTCGTTGCCCCGCCAAGTTGATCTGAAATCACCGGATCAAGAATGAATACCGGCAAAACAACCCCGTGATTTTCGCGCGCCCACTGGGTTGCTGCGCGTAAGGCCGGATTGTCGGCCAAGCGCAAATCATTGCGAAACCACATGATGGCGATTGGACGGTCAGTCATTGATATCCTTAAAGATCGTCTTGGAATTTCGACAGAAAGGTGAGAGAGCGTCTCGACTGTGACAGCGTATAGAGGGGGTGCCGAGCCGCTCTCTCTGGCTTAGGGTACATTAAGAGGTACGTTCCATGATCGTGATCAGTTCACCAAAACTTTGCGTCAGGGCATTTTTGTTCCATCCGGCAAACCCAAGCACCAGCCCCTGCGGCAGGTTGGGGCGGTTTTGGGCCGATTTATCGTGGAAATAAGACGACAGCGCGCGGCAATCAAGCCCGGATGTGACCATCTTTTCCTGCAAAACCATGTCGTCATGCCCGGCGATAAGTTTTGTGCAAAAATGCAATCCCCCATCCGAGGGCATGATAGAAAGTGTCCCCGTCGCACGATCCGCAATCAGGTTTTGCAGATGTGTACGTCGTTCGCCGTACCGCAGGCGCATCTTGCGCACGTGACTGCCAAAATGACCATCAGCGAAAAACGCGGCAAGGGCGGCCTGCGCGGTTGGGGCAGGCACACCGTCAGCAAAGCCGCGCATCCCGCGAAAAGCCGGGATCAAGGTGCGCGGCAAAACAAGATAACCAAGCCGGATACCGGGAAACATCACCCGCGAAAACGTGCCGACATAAATCACCCGGTTGTGGGTATCAAGCCCCTGAAGGGATGATAGCGGCGGCCCGTCATAGCGGTATTCGCTGTCGTAATCGTCTTCGACAATCCAGGCATCATTGGCATCCGCCCATTGCAACATCGCCAGACGCCGCGCCAGCGAAAGGGTTGTGCCAAGCGGGTAATTGCGCGAAGGCGTGGTGACGATAATCCGTGCTGGGGATGACGTGTTTGAAAGCAGATCAACACACAGCCCTTCATCGTCGACCGGGATGGCCTGAACATCGGCACCACTGGCGGCAAGAACACCGCGTATGCCTTCGTAGCCGGGATCTTCGGTGGCGATGACATCGCCGGGATCGACGAGTGCACGGGCAATCAGATCAAGCGCCTGCTGCGCGCCAGATACGATCATCACCTGATCGGCGTCGCAATTGACCCCGCGCGACTGGCGCAACCACTTTGCGATTTCATGGCGCAATTGCGAAAGGCCAAGCGGATCGTCAGGGATCGTAAGATCAATATCGGGCGACCGCCATGCACGGCGTAATAGCCGCGCCCAAAGGTCAAAGGGAAAGCCATCCAGATCGGGGGTGGCGGGGTTAAACGGGCGGGCGACCCGGAACCTTGGGAAGCGTCGCTGATATTCGAGCATGCGCGCGACACTTTGGCTGAGGCGCAAGGGACGTTTATTGGTCTTGGATGCATTTCCCTGGTCGCCGGTTTGATGCGTTGCCGCCATATCGCGGTCGGGTAGGGTGCTGGCAACAAAGCTTCCGGCTCCGACACGGGTTTCGAGGTAGCCCTCGGACGTCAGCAGGTCAAAACTGGTGACCACGGTATTGCGCGATATGCCAAGTGTTTTGGCCAGATCGCGGCTGGCCGGAAGCCGTTCGCCCGGATGGAGCCGCCCATCAAGAATGGCGGCCCGTATGCCGTGATAAAGCCGCCGATAGGCGATGGGTTCAGCCCGGTCGCCGGTTTGGTCGGTGTGGCTGGGATATATCCAGCTGTAATCGCTGCGCATACTGATCGGCCTGACGGTTTAAATTGGTTCTATGTATTTTATTATAATGGACCTTTTGAAAAGTCCAATAATCGCGATGATCAGGCGAAACACCCCGCGTGCCATCACCGACGAACAAAAGAGAACCCGCCATGTCTGACGTACTTGATTTGCCTGACCAATATGATGTTCACCCTGTAACCAGAGTTGTCCGTGGCCCCAAGCGCGCATCCTATGACCGTGAGCTTGTTCACGGGATCATTGATGACGCCTTGATTTGCCATGTCGGAACGGTGGTCAATGGCCGTCCCACCATGATCCCGACCGCCCACTGGAGGGTGGGCGAACGGATTTATATCCATGGGGCGTCGAAAAACCGCATTCTGGGCGCGATTGCCGAGGGGGCGGAGGCCTGCCTGTGCATTACCCATCTCGATGGGCTGGTGATGGCGCGTTCGGCATTCCATCATTCAGCCAATTATCGTTCGGTCGTGATTTACGGCAAGGGTGAGGTTGTATCTGATGACGAAGGCAAGATGGAACATTCCCGCCTGTTTATGGAAAAGCTTGAACCGGGGCGGTGGGACACCATCCGTGAACCCAACAAGCAGGAGCTTAAAGCCACCATGTTCCTTGGCTTTGACCTGAACGAAGTTTCCGCCAAAGTCCGGGCAGGTGATCCGGTCGATGATGACGAAGATTACGACCTGCCGGTGTGGGCAGGGGTTCTGCCGTGTCAGAACGTCTGGGGCACGCCGATTGACGATGCCAAGATTGATCCCGGCTTTGTCGGTAAAGGCAAAAAACCGGAATAGTATTTCTCGCTGAAACGAAAACCGGCTGGCAGAGGGAACTCTGTCAGCCGGTTTTCTGTATCGTGATGCTTGATCGTGAGGTGGATTAATCGACCATCGCCGCCGCAATTTTTGCGCCAAGGCGGGCATTGTTACGCACAAGGGCGATGTTGGCTTCAAGGCTTTTGCCATCGGTCAGTTCGGTCACGCGTTTGAGCAGGAACGGGGTAACGTCGCGCCCCTGAATGCCTTTTTCGGTGGCCTCGACCAGTGCATTTTCAATCGCACCTTCGATGGCTTCGCGGGCGAGTGCCTTATCAGCCTCGGGCGGGTTGCCGATCACAGCCCCGCCTTCAAGACCAAAGTCCCATTTCGATGTCAGGAAGGCCGCCAGTTCTTCGGGGGTATCAAGACGAAGCGGCGCTTTTTGACCGCTTTCCACCGAATAGAACGCCGGGAATTCATCGGTGCCATAGGCAATCACCGGCACCCCCAGCGTTTCAAGGTGTTCAAGCGTTTTGGGGATATCAAGGATCGCCTTGGCACCAGCACAGACAACCGCGACACTGGTTTTGCCAAGTTCGGTCAAATCAGCCGATACATCGTAATTCCCGGCAAGATCACGGTGAACCCCACCAATGCCACCCGTGGCAAACACGCGAATACCGGCCTTTTCGGCCAAAATCATGGTGGCGGAAACCGTGGTCGCACCGTCAAGTTTCTTGGCAAGGCAATAGGGAATATCGCGGCGTGACAGTTTCAGGATGTCCGTGCCCTTGGCGAAATATTCCAGCTCATCGGCGGTAAGACCGATTTTGCAGCGACCACCAATCACGGCGATGGTGGCGGGAACCGCACCATTATCACGCACATCCTGTTCAACAGCGCGCGCCGTTTCAAGGTTCTGCGGATAGGGCATGCCATGGGAAATAATGGTCGATTCAAGGGCTACAACCGGCTTGCCAGCGGCAAATGCTTCGGCGACTTCGGGGGCGATATCGATATAATTCAACATAAAGTGGCTCATGTTTGAGTTAAAGTTTTAAAGGTCAGAATTAAACAGATCATCCTTCGAAATCCAGCCCAAAGCATTGCATGTCTGCAATGTTTCATATTGATCAATGCCACATCTGAAACGCACTTGTGCCAGTCAACGGATTGTAACGGGTGTGGCAGGCGCGTATCTTGTTGAAACCACCAACCTTTTTGGGACCATCCTTTATGCATTCCAAACCAGTTCTGACCCGTGGGCTTCTCGCCTTTATGGCGGTCGGAAGCGGCCTCTCGGTTGCCAGCCTTTATTATGTGCAGCCCTTGCTGGAACTGCTTGCACGTGAATATGGTCTAAGCGACACCAAGGCCGGGCTTTTGGTTACAGTTGCGCAATTGGGCTATCTCGCCGGTTTGATCGTGGTGGTCCCACTTGGCGATCATCATGAACGGCGCAAGTTATTGACCATCACCTCGGCCTTAACGGCCTTGGGGTTATTGGCGATGGGGTTGTCGCATTCGTTTTTGATGCTGGTCGCATTTAGCATCATGGTCGGCATAAGCTGTGTCACCGCCCAAATCCTCGTGCCGTTGGCCGCCCATCTTGCCAGTGATGATAAACGCGGATCGGCGGTGGGCACGGTGATGAGTGGCTTGTTGCTGGGTATTCTTTTGGCGCGTA
Organism: Thalassospira sp. GB04J01; assembly: GCF_000751115.1. NCBI lineage: Bacteria > Pseudomonadati > Pseudomonadota > Alphaproteobacteria > Rhodospirillales > Thalassospiraceae > Thalassospira > Thalassospira sp. GB04J01. The sequence continues at coordinate 92,588 of NZ_CCDX020000014.1, forward strand.
CATTTTCCGGTGTGATGGCCGAACTTGCCGGGTGGCGGTCGGTTTTTATCGTCGCGGCGGTCCTGATGGCGGGCTATTCGGTGGCCTGTTACAAAATCTTGCCCCATCTGGTCCCAACCTCAAACACCAGTTATCGGACACTTTACGCCTCCATCCTGCATCTGTTTCGCGATGAGCCGGTGCTGCGCCGTCGAAGCCTGATTGGCGGGCTGCAATACGCGGTGTTTGGCATTTTTTGGACGGCGATGGCCTTTATGCTTGCCCGTCAATATGACATGTCCGAAGCCATGATCGGGATGTTTGGCCTGATCGGGGCCATTGGTATTTTGGCGGCCCGCATTGCCGGCAGGCTGGCGGATCGTGGCTGGGCAAGGCTGAGCACCGGCGGGTTTTTAATGGTGACAGTGTCAAGCTGGGGGTTGCTGTATTGGGGGCAATGGTCGCTGGTTGCCTTTGGCGTCGGTGTCGTGTTGCTCGACCTTGGTATTCAAGGTGCGCATATCTCCAACCAAAGCGAGATTTACCGCCTTAACCCCGAAGCCAGAAGCCGCCTGACAACGGGCTATATGGCCAGTTACTTCCTCGGTGGTGCATGTGGGTCGGCCAGTGCAGCCGTTTCGTACGGGATGGGCGGGTGGCCCGCCATCGTGGCCCTTGGATCAAGTGTGTCGATCCTTTGTGTCGTGATCTGGGCTATTACGGAACTGCGCTTCCCGGTGAAGCGCATGCGTCAGTAGTTCTGATTGTTTCGGGCATAGCCCACAAAGCAAAACGGCCGCCCCATCGGGACGGCCGTTTGCATCAGAAAGCCTAAGCTGTTGCTTAGTTCTTTTCTTTGTCGACCAGCTGGTTAGCAGCAATCCACGGCATCATAGCGCGCAGTTTGGTGCCAACTTCTTCGATCGGATGTTCTGCATTCAGGCGGCGTGTTGCTTTGAACATCGGCTCACCGCAATGCATTTCCTGAACGAAGTCACGTACGAATTTACCTTCCTGAATGTCAGCAAGGACTTCTTTCATGCGGTCTTTGACCGATGCGTCGATCACGCGCGGGCCGGTGACATAGTCGCCGTATTCTGCGGTGTTCGAGATCGAGTAACGCATGTTGGCCATACCGCCTTCATACATCAGATCAACAATCAGTTTCACTTCGTGCAGGCACTCAAAGTATGCCATTTCCGGTGCGTAGCCAGCTTCGGTCAGGGTTTCAAAACCGTATTTGATCAGCTGGGTCAGGCCGCCACACAAAACTGCCTGTTCGCCGAACAGATCGGTTTCGCACTCTTCACGGAAGGTGGTTTCGATCACGCCCGAACGGCCGCCACCGATTGCTGATGCATAAGACAGTGCAACTTCAAGCGCGTTGCCCGATGCGTTCTGTTCAACAGCAACAAGGCAAGGAACCCCGCCGCCACGTGCATATTCAGAACGAACCGTGTGGCCCGGGCCTTTTGGTGCGATCATCATGACGTCAAGATCAGCGCGCGGCTCGATCAGGCCGAAATGCACGTTCAGACCGTGTGCGAACAGAAGGGCGGCACCCTGTTTGAGGTTGTCGCGCAGTTCATTGGCATAGATCGCTGCCTGATGCTCATCAGGGGTCAGCATCATGACAACATCTGCCCAAGCAGCGGCTTCGGCCGGGGTCATGGTTTTCAGACCGGCTTTTTCAGCTTTTTTGCGCGAAGAAGAACCTTCACGCAGGCCAACGGCCACTTCTGCAACACCGGAATCATGAAGGTTCAGCGCATGGGCGTGACCCTGCGAACCGTAACCGATGATGGCAACTTTTTTGGTTTTGATCAGATTAACATCTGCATCGCGGTCGTAATAAACACGCATCTTTCGATACCTCTGGACGTTGGACCACGCTTATTTTTATCTGCGTGGTGGGATGGATCAAATTTGTTTAGGGGCAAAACCCCCAATGCCTTGCTCGATGCGGATCACCGGGCAGGGCAAACTCACATCGTCAGTGTGCCGCGTGAAATTGCCGCGACACCCGTACGCGAAATTTCCGAAAGCCCCAGCGGTTCCATCAACTTGATGAAAGCGTCAATCTTTTCGGGGCTGCCGATGATTTCATAAACGAAGGAACTGTTGGTCGCATCGACTGCGCGTGCCTTGAATATATCGGCAATACGCAAGGATTCGACGCGTTTCTCACCCGTTGCAATCACCTTGATCAGGGCCAGTTCACGTTCAACACTTGGTCCCGACAGGGTCAGATCATTGACCTTGTGAACCGGGACAAGACGCGAAAGCTGTGCCTTGATCTGTTCGATGACCATCGGGGTGCCCGATGTGACAACGGTGATGCGCGATTCATGGGTATGCGCATCGACCTCGGCCACGGTCAGGCTTTCGATGTTATAGCCACGGCCCGAAAACAGCCCGATGACACGGGCCAGGACGCCTGCTTCGTTATCCACCAGAACAGAAATGGTGTGCTTCGAAATTTCGGTTTCTTTCACGGTTTCGCTCCGCTAGGGCGCGGTGAGGGGCAATATGTTGCCGCCCACACCGGCTTTTTCATTATGGTTTTGATGATGTCGTCTCACGCTTTTATTGGGTGCGGATCAGACCAGAACCATTCCTTCGTCGGAATCAATGGCTTCGTTGCCGTTGGTTTCCTGCCCAAGCAGCATTTCATTGTGCGGCTTGCCCGACGGGATCATCGGATAGCAGTTTTCCTTATCATCGACAGCAACATCCAGAATAACCGGACCATCAATTTCGAGCATCTTGGCAATGGCATCATCAAGATCAGCCGGATTTTCGCACTTCATGCCGGTAAAGCCGAAGGCCTCGGACAATTTGACGAAGTCGGGCAGGGTTTCGCTATAACTTTCGGAATAGCGCGACCCGTGCAGAAGCTGCTGCCACTGGCGGACCATGCCCATGTACCGGTTATTCAGGATCACGGTTTTGATCGGCAGACGATACTGCGTCATCGTCGCGCATTCCTGAATGTTCATCATGATCGACGCATCACCGGTAAAGCAAACAACCGTTGCATCCGGGTGGGCAACCTGAACGCCAAGGGCGGCGGGCATGCCGTATCCCATGGTGCCAAGACCACCTGACGTCATCCATTCATACGGGTGTTCAAACCCGAAATGCTGTGCGGCCCACATCTGGTGCTGTCCCACATCGGTGGTGATATAGGTTTTGCGATCGCGGGTCAGCGCATGCACACGGCGAATAACGTGCTGCGGCTTGATCACGTCTTTGGGTTGTTTGTAGGACAGGCAGTGTTTTTCACGCCAGCCTTCAATCTCTTTCCACCAGCCATCAAGTGCGGCTGCGTCGAGCTTGTATTGCTTCGCTTTCCAGATCTTGATCATGTCTTCAAGAACGTGACCAATATCGCCAACAATGCCGATATCGACCGGAACGTTTTTGTTGATCGAGCTTGGATCAATGTCGATCTGGACTTTCTGTGATCCCGGCGCAAAGAAATCAAGGTTGCCGGTGACACGGTCATCAAAACGTGCACCAACTGCAAACATGACATCGCAATCATGCATCGCCATGTTGGCTTCGTAGGTTCCGTGCATGCCCAGCATGCCAAGGTGCTGCTTGTCAGACGCCGGATAGGCACCAAGGCCCATCAGGGTCAGCGTGATCGGAATGCCGGTGGTGCGGGTGAATTCCGCCAGAAGCTTACACGCCTGTTCGCCCGAATTGATCACACCGCCACCGCAATACAGGATCGGTTTTTTGGCCGATGCCAGCATTTCAAGGGCTTGTTCGATCTGACCACGGTCGCCTTTGACCACCGGGTTATAGGTCCGGTGCTGAACCTGTGACGGTTCGAGATACGGCGCCTTGCCAACCAGAATATCCTTGGGAAGGTCAATAACAACCGGCCCCGGACGCCCAGAAGATGCAACATGGAAAGCTTCATGCATGGTGCGCGCAAGACGTTCCGGATCTTTCACCAGATAGTTATGCTTGGTGCACGGGCGGGTAATGCCGGTGGTGTCGGCTTCCTGAAACGCATCATTGCCGATCAAATGGGTCGGCACCTGACCGGTCAGGCAGACAACTGGGATCGAGTCCATCAACGCATCGGTAAGGCCCGTAACGGCATTGGTTGCCCCCGGTCCGCTGGTTACAAGCACAACGCCGACCTTACCGGTCGAGCGGGCGTAACCTTCAGCAGCGTGGACAGCAGCCTGTTCATGGCGCACGAGAACGTGACGAATTCGGTTCTGTTTAAATATCTCGTCATATAGCGGTAGGACAGCGCCGCCGGGATAGCCGAACACGACTTCCACACCCTGATCTGCAAGGGCCTGCAACACTACTTCCGAACCGTTCAAAATACGTTCTGCCATGATTTTCGAGCCTCTTTACTTAGCGACAACAACGTGTCGCGTGATAACCGTGTGGTTGAAACATGATCCAATTATCCTCGAATTGGAGTTGAAAAATCCGCCGAAACGGCGGTTTTCCGCCATTCCGGCGGTGGAAGCGCCAACCTATCGCCTCACTTTGGCGTGGTCAACAGAAATTGGTTAATATCATGACGCAATTTGTCCGCCAAACTTTCCGAATATTGCGTGTCGATGATTTCCTTGTCGGTCATCTGATGGCGAAACCAGGTTAATTGGCGTTTGGCATAGCGTCTGGTTTCGCGTTGCGACAGGTCGCGCGCGGTCTCAAGATCGGTGGTGCCCGATAAGTATGAGGAAAGCTCTCTGACGCCGACAGCCTTCATTACAGGTGCTGTTGGCGGCAAATTCAAGGCGATCAGATCACGAACTTCGTCAAGTGCACCTTGCGCGATCATCAGATCAAAACGCCGATTACAGCGATCATATAAAATGTCGCGCGGCGGCATGTAACAAAGCTTCTTGAAAAACATGTTTTCGGGCGGCGTCACTACAGGTTCGTTGTGCCAACTGGCCAATCCACGTCCGGTATGGGCAAAAACCTCGGCGGCGCGAATCATCCTTTGAGTGTTGTTGCCATCAAGCTTGGCGGCGGTTTCCGGGTCATCGCGTTTGAGTTTGTCAAAGAACGCGACGTGGCCCATTTCGGCCAGTTCGGCGGTAACGGTCTCGCGAATCCGCATCGGAACATCCGGGATCGGCGCAATCCCGGCGGTCAGCGCATTCAAATACATGCCAGTACCCCCGGTAATGATCGGAAGCTTGCCCTTGGCGTGACACTCGGCAATTTCGGCCATCGCCATTTCGCGCCATTTCCCGGCCGAGCAGGCCTCCGCCCCCGACAGAACCCCGTACAAACGATGCGGCGCACGGGCAAGTTCGCCATCGTCGGGCCGCGCACTGAGCACACGCAGTTCTTTATAGACCTGCATGCTGTCAGCATTGATCACCACACCGTCAAAGGTATTTGCCATATCAAGGGCAAGTGCAGACTTGCCGCTGGCGGTGGGGCCGGCGACGATCAGGACAGGTTGGAAGTCGGGTTTATTGGGTGTGGGCATTTTATAAATTCGTCTCTGATCAATTCGGGTGCCATGGATCAAACAGACGCGCGCCTGTTTGATCAAAGTCTTTTACATTGCGCGTCACAATTGTCATGCCATGAACCAGTGCGGTTGCGGCAATCAGGGCGTCACGTTCTGATTTGGGGTCGGGAACATGCAAACTTGCACATTTGCGCGCAATGATGTGGTCAATCGGCAAGATGCGTTCGTGAAACGCTGCCAAAACCTGTTCTTCAAACCAGTCACGCAGCAATTGCGCCTGTTGGGCATCTTTGCGTGCGATTTTCAAAATGCCGGTTTCAATTTCCAGCACACTGATGGCTGACATATACAGGCTAACCGTCGATACCGAGCGTGCCCAGGTAACAACGTTTTCATCCGCACGGCCCGATACCGCCTTGCGCAGTTCGGATATGACATTGGTATCAAGGATAAACATCAGGACAGGTCAGCCGACTTTATGCCGATATGGGCCGGTTGCGGGTCGAAGGCGAAATCGCCAGTGTCAGCAGGCATTGCCAGCAACTCGACAATCGATGGCAGATTGCCGGTCAGCTTCTGATACTCTTCAATCGATAGCAACACATGCGATGGCTTGCCCCGGTCGGTGATCACAACCGGACCGCTGTTGGATGCTTTCTTTGCGCTGCTTGTATCCTGATTGAATTCACGGCTTGATATTGTCGTAATTCCCATATCGCACCTCCTTAAAAATGTAGAAACAATACTACAATCGAAAGGGGTTCAGATCAAGATAATCGACAAAATCAACAAACGCTCTTGTCATGGTTCGATGCAATCCGGATAAAGGCGAGATATCGGTTTAATCTCTTTTCCGCCAAGGAGCCTCCATACCATGAAATTGGTACTGACCCTGATCGCTGTCCCGAATTCGAACGCATTGACAGATGACATCATTGATCGTGCGGCGATCGCGCTGACCGGGGCGGGGGCACTTGTTGGCGGTGTAAGCTGGCTTGCCGGTGGGGAGGCCTGTGACCTTGAGTTCGAGGGTATTACCCTTGATGTCGCCGACACCACGCTGGCCGAGGCCGAGCTTGAGGTGGACGCCGTCACTCAAAAGATCGCCACCCGGCGCAAAAAGCTTCTGATTGCTGATATGGACAGCACCATTGTCACGGGTGAAACGTTGGATGAACTGGCTGAATTTGCCGGGGTCAAGGACCGGGTTGCGGCGATTACGGCGCGCGCGATGAATGGCGAGCTTGATTTTGAAGCCGCCCTTGATGAACGGGTCGGGCTTTTGGATGGCATGTCGACCGATATGTTGGCCGAGGCATGGAAAACGGTTGAATATACCGGCGGGGCCAAGACGCTGGTCGCCACCATGAAGGCGAACGGGGCGTTTGCCGCCCTTGTGTCGGGCGGGTTTGATTTCTTTACCGCAGCTGTGCGCAAGGAGCTTGGCTTTGATTTTGATCAGGCCAACGTTTTGATGACCAAAGACGGTAAATTGACCGGCAAGGTGCAAAAGCCGGTTTTAGACCGTCAGGCCAAGGTTGATGCGCTTGAGAACTTGACCGAAGAACACGGCATGACGGTGGATGATGCGATGGCGGTTGGCGATGGGGCCAATGACCTTCAGATGATTTCACTGGCGGGAACTGGGGTGGCCTTCCATGCCAAGCCATCGGTTCGCGAACAGGCGCGTATCTGCATCAATCATGGTGATCTGACCGCACTTTTGTACCTGCAAGGGTATCGGAAATCTGAATTCGTTGTCTGATCGGCGAAACCCAAGTTAACGAAAAAGGGCGACCTGCATATGACAGGCCGCCCTTTTTTCATGTTTGATAATAATCGCTGTGGATTATTGCTCTGCGTTCAGTGTCAGGCCAAAGTAACGCGCGCCTGCCGATGTTTCGATCAACATCAGGATGGTACGTTTTTCATCGTCAACGGCGGATTTAACCGCATCCATGACGTCTTCGACATTTGAAACTGAACTATGCGACGCCTCGATGATGATGTCGCCCGGACGGACACCCTTTTCCGCAGCAAAGCTGTCGCTGCTGACGTCGGTGACGATGACACCCTCGGTACCTTCTGCAAGGTTATAGCGGGTGCGCAGTTCGTCATTAACGTTGGCAATCTTGATGCCAAGGGCGTCAACCGATGCTTCGGCAATCGCCGGGGATTCGGTGTCGTCAGATGTCGGAGCATTTGCCGCAACGACGTCTTCTTCAAGTTCGCCAAGCTCGACCTGTACGGTCTGCTTTTTGCCGTCACGCCAGATCACCACATCGACGTCCTTGCCGATCTTGGTATCTGCGACGATGCGCGGCAGGCGACGCATGCTTTCGACTTCCTTACCATCAAAAGTCAGGATGACGTCACCCTGTTTGATGCCAGCTTCTTTGGCCGGACCTTCGTCCGAGACACCGGCAACCATTGCGCCGGTACTTTCATCAAGGCCGACCGAGTCTGCGATGTCTTCGGTAACGGTCTGGATGTGAACACCAAGCCACCCGCGACGGGTACGGCCGTATTCTTTAAGCTGGTCGACAACGCTTTGGGCAATGGCTGACGGAATGGCAAAGCCGATACCGACAGAACCACCTGACGGGGAATAGATCGCACTGTTAATGCCGATCACGTCGCCTTCAAGGTTAAACAGCGGACCGCCAGAGTTGCCACGGTTGATTGAGGCATCGGTCTGGATGAAGTCATCATACGGACCCTGGTTGATGTTACGGTTACGGGCCGAAACGATCCCGGCCGTCACAGTGCCACCAAGACCAAACGGGTTGCCGATCGCCATGGCCCAATCGCCAATACGCGCATCATCGGAACTGCCCCATTTAACAAATGGCAGGTCTTCTTTTGGCTCGACCTTAAGCAAGGCGACGTCGGTTTTAGGGTCGCGGCCAATCAGTTTGGCGTCAAGCGTGTCACCATCATGAAGGCGAACGCTGATTTCATCGGCGCCATCAATGACGTGATTGTTGGTTACGATATAGCCATCAGCTGAGATGATGAAACCCGAACCAAGGGCTGTGGCACGGCGTTTCTGCGGGCTTGGGCCACCCTGTTCGCCGCCCTGACCGTTACGATCCATGAAATCGCGGAAAAGGTCTTCAAAAGGCGAGCCGGGAGGAAACTGGAAGTCTGGTCCCTGACGATCAGCAACCATTTGGCTGGTCGCGATGTTCACAACGCTGGGCAGAAGGCGTTCAGCCAGATCTGCGAAGCTGTCAGGAGCGGGGCGGGCATTCGCGATTTGCGAAACACTGGTCACGCCAAGAAGAACAATCACCAGTGCCGCGCTTACTTTGCTCCGCACCGGGTTGTAGAATGCCTGTAGCATGTTTTTGATCCTGTTCGTTGCCGCGTTCACGGTATTTGTATGTTGCAGCGCGCGATGGAGCCTCGTAATTCACCCATCGCTTAACTATCCAACTTAAACCCGACTTTGGCAGAATTTGGGCAAGCCTGAGGAAAAAGAAGGAAATATCATCACTTTATTGTGGCGATAACTCCGTACTGCTGCTGTTTTCCAGCCAAAAACCCAGTCTTACAGCCAGGTTCGCACGGCCCAAATTGCCCCAATTGCTGCTATGGCTGCAATCAGTCCGCCTGCACGAAGTTGTGATTCCGGGATTTCCTGAACCATTTCCATCACCCGTTTCATGCCGCCCGGAAACAGCGAATAAAACATGCCTTCTAGCGCAATCGCCAGAAGTATGGCTGTGGCAAGTTCCTTCATGGGTGCGGACGTTCCGGCGGTTTTTTATGCCCGTCAGCTATGGATGCTAACAGATCAAAATTATGAAAACAAAAAGGGCGACCTGACTAATATGCAGGTCGCCCTTGTGTTTTGTCTAGCGGCTTGTGTCTGGCGCCGACTTATTAAAGTATTGGAAAAACTCGCTATCTGGTGAAAGCACCATGGTCGAGCCGTTCGAAAGCGCGGTTTTGTAGGATTCCAGCGTGCGGTAGAATTCAAAGAAGTCCGCATCTGCGCCATAGGCCTTACCCAGAACGACGTTACGCTCTGCATCGCCTTCACCGCTCAGGACTTCGGCCTGACGGCTGGCTTCGGCAAGGATACCGACGCGTTCACGGTCAGCTTCGGCCTGAATTTTTGCCTTGAGCTCCTCACCTTCTGCGCGAAGCTGGGAGGCCTCGGCAATACGGGAAGAACGCATACGGTTATACACCGCCTGCGATGTTTCCTGCGGCAGATCGGTGCGACCGATGCGGACATCAATCAACTGCACGCCGAACTCCTTAGCCGGTTCGCTTAGGGTCGACTGGATCTTTTGCATGATCTGCGCACGATTATCCGACAGCAAGGCAATAAGCGGGGCCTGAGCCAGTTCACCACGGATCACCGAATTCAGACGCTGACCAAACAACTGCACAAAGTTCGTCGAGTTGGTCGCACGCTGACGGAAGATCAGCGGATCGATGATTTTCCAGCGGGCAAAGCTGTCAACATTGACACGCTTCTGATCCGACAGAAGAACCTGCTGAACCGGCGGGTCAAGTTCCAGAATACGGCGCTCATAATATTCCACGTTCTGGATCGGCAGTTTGAAATGCAGACCCGGTTCGGAAACAGCATGGACCGGATTACCGAACTGAAGAACAAGCGCCTGCTGGTCCTGACGTACGGTAAACACACACATGGAACCAACCACGGCAGCGATAACGACAACGACGCCTGCGGCAATAAGTTTAGGACTTGCCATTAGTTGTTGCCTCCTGCATTCGCACGTTTCTGGACTTCCGGCAGCGGAAGATACGGCACAACACCATTGCCCTGAGCATTCTGATCAATAATGACTTTGTCAGATTTGCTCAGAATTTCCTGCATGGTTTCAAGATACAGGCGGCGCGTGGTGACATCTTGCGCAGTCAGATAGGAATTATAGATCGAGGTAAAGCGTTCTGCTTCACCCTGTGCTTCCTTGGTCACACGGTCCTTATATGCGCGGGCCTGCAGAATGGTTCGTTCTGCTTCACCTTTTGCACGCGGGATGATGTCGTTGCGATAGGCCAGTGCCTCGTTCTGGGAACGATCACGGTCCTGACGCGCACGCTGCACATCGTTAAACGCATCGATAACTTCGGCCGGCGGGTCCACTTTTTGCATTTTCACTTCGGCAATGAAAATACCGGACTCATATCCGTTCATGATTTCCTGCAGCAATGTGCGGGTCTGTTCCTCGACCCGGACACGACCAACAGTCAGTGCTTCTTCGAGGCTGGTTTTACCGATGACCTCACGGATGGCACTTTCCGACGCCAGTTTGATGGTGTTTTCCGGGTCACGGACATTGAACAGATAAGAGCCAGCGTCGCTGATGCGCCACTGAACAACATAATCAATGTCGATGATATTCTGATCGCCGGACAGCATCAGGCTTTCTTCAGGCACATCGCGCGAATTGTTGCCGCTGCCGACATTGCCGGCACCGCGGAACCCGACCTCGATCTGGTTGGTCCGTTCGACGTTCGGTTTGATGACCTCGCCAATCGGGGCTGGAAGGAAATAGTTCAGACCCGGACCAGTGGTACCAACCCATTTGCCAAACAGAAGTGTGACACCCTGTTCGCCCGGTTGGACACGGTAAAAGCCGGTCAAAAGCCAAATCCCGATGATCGCGATACCAATCAGCACGAAGCCCTTGTATCCGCCGCCACCGGGGAACAGCCGTTTCAGGCGTTCCTGGCCTTTGCGAATCATTTCATCAAAATCGGGGGGCGTATTTCCACCGCCGCCGCCACCACCTGAAGGACGCTGTCCCCATGGGTTTTGACCGCCGCCATTATTTCCGCCGCTGCCCCAGGGGCCACCGCCCCCTTGTGAATTCCATGGCATCGAGTGTTTTCCTCTTCTTGCCGTTCGGTGTTTATTTTGGTTACCGAGCGCACGCTCCGTCCAACAAACTCCATTGTGCCAAGCCGACCTTTTGTCCTGCAAGGATAAACCGGCAGGGCGTAGCTCACTATGCGTAAACGGGCTTGGCGCTGCGGGCAACAGACAATCTCAAGATGATCTGGCCCGACGGTCTTGTTTTAACGCTATTTGACTTTACCGCATCGGGTCGGCGATGGTGCCCATCGATTTTCCCGCTCGTGTTAAGTCAAACAGTACGCCAAAAACAAACACACTGAAACTTGTTGGACGGCGCATGCTCTTTCGCCTTATATGACAGCTTGCCTTGCAAAACAACGATACGCGCTTGCAAGTTCTATATGATCCCGGACTTAAGGCAAAAATTGGAGACCGCAATATGACCTCGCCCAACCGTGAACAGATTATCGCCGCCCTTAACAGCGTGATCGACCCGGTAGACGGCCAATCAATCGTTGCCAAGGATATGGTGCAAGGTATTGATATAAATGACCAAACAGTCAATATCATGATTGCTGTTGATCCGCAACGCGGACCGTCCCTCGAAGATTTGCGCCAGACTGCTGAGAAGGCGGTGGCTGCTGTGAACGGGGTCACAACGGCCCGTGTGGCCCTGACCGCCGAGCGCGCCAAGGGTGCGCCCGATAGCGCGCCAAAGGCACCGGGCGGCCCGTCACGCCCTGCTGGTGCGGCTTCCGGGCAGCCAAGTCAGGTGGGGCAACGTCCGCAGGGTGGCGGCCAAAAGCCGCTTGAACTGCCCGATGTGCGCAGCATCATTACGGTGGCGTCGGGCAAAGGTGGGGTTGGTAAATCGACCACCTCGGTCAATCTGGCGCTGTCGCTGGCGGCCAAGGGGCTTAAGGTCGGCTTGCTGGATGCCGATATCTATGGCCCGAGTCTGCCGCGGATGCTGGGGCTTCGCGATGCCAAACCGAAACCATCTGATATTGACGGCAAAATGACACCGCCATCGGCCTTTGGCATTCGGATCATGTCGATTGGCTTTATGATCGACGAAGAACAACCGGTGATCTGGCGCGGTCCAATGGCGATGGGCGCGCTTGAACAGCTTCTGCGCGATACCGATTGGGGCGTTCTGGACGTGATGGTTGTCGATATGCCGCCGGGAACAGGCGATATTCAACTTTCCATGGCGCAGCGTGTGCCCGTGACCGGGGCGGTGATCGTTTCCACCCCGCAGGACATCGCCCTTTTGGATGCCCGCAAGGGGCTGAATATGTTCCGCAAGGTCAATGTGCCGGTGTTCGGCCTGATCGAAAACATGTCCTATTACAAATGCCCGGAATGCGGCCATATCGACCATGTGTTTGATCATGGTGGCGCGCATAAGGCGGCCGATGAGCTGAATGTGCCGTTCCTTGGCGAAATCCCGCTTGATCTGAAAATCCGTCTGGGGGCGGATGAAGGCAAACCGATTGTCCATTCAGACCCGGAAGGCGAGCACACCAAGGCCTATGGCGCGATTGCCGACAAGATTGCCGCGGCAATTGACGGACAAGTTGGTCCCGTGTCCGAGCCCAAGAAAAAAAGCCTGTTCCCGAAAATTAGCTTTAAGTAACGACTGTTCTGCCAAGGTCTTTTGGCAAATCAGAAAACGATCAAACCCCGCCAGTATGCTGGCGGGGTTTTGCTTTTGCGGTTTGGGACCGGGACTGGGACTGGGGCTGGGGCTTGGGGCTTGGGGCTTGGGGCTTGGGGCTTGGGGCAGGAGGATTTAAGCCGTTGCAAGCTTGCCGGTGCTCGCAAGCATCCGGTATTCCAGCCCAGCCAACAGACAAACCGCCAATGCCTGCACGATGACAAAGCCAAAACCGAGCAATGAAGGCGAGATGGCGGGCAGCAGCAGGATGGCAATGCTTGCGATGACCCATCCGACATTGCCGATGATAATCAGCCAAACCAGTGCGGCACTTGGTGTTTCCTGACGTCCGGTGACATACATCAGGACGGCACAGGGAAACAAAATCACACCAGCAATCAGAAGTAAGTTGCTCGGCAGGCCTAACCATTCACCAAGCAGGTCTGCGCCAAGGGTTAGCAGGACGCCAAAGGCAAGGCAGGTTGCGGCGTCGAGCACCAAAACGGTTTTTAGCAATTTTGCAGAAGAAGCTACAGACATCGTTCTAACCTTTCGGGTTGGTTGTGATGGCTGCAGCATATCGGCGGCAGGTAATGGCGGCGATTACCTCGGAGGTAATGTCACGTCGAATTGTTTGATGATAGTCTGTGTCAAATTCATGCAGGGCAAACAATGAACCAGATAAACCGCGACACATTTTCAGGTGTTTTGAAAGCATGGCGCAAACAGCGCCGGTTAAGCCAGCTTGACCTTGCGGGTATGGCGCAGATTTCAACGCGTCATCTCAGTTTCCTTGAAACCGGTCGATCAAAGCCCAGCCGGGACATGGTTCTGCATCTTGCCGATTGTCTTGAAATTCCGCTGCGTGAACGCAACAGTTTGCTGGTTGCGGGCGGTTTTGCGCCGATCTATGCCGAACATGATTTTGCCGATGATCATTCAATGGCGATACGCGCAGCTGTTGATCAAATTCTGTCGGCGCATGAACCCTATCCGGCACTTGCCATGGATCGACACTGGAACATGGTGGCTGCTAACAAGATTGTACCATTGATGCTTGATGGTATTGATGCTGAATTACTGCGTCCGCCGGTAAACCTGTTGCGGTTGAGCCTGCATCCCGATGGTCTGGCATCGCGTGTGGTCAATTATATCCAATGGAAGGATCATTTGCTTGATCGTCTACGTCGCCAGATCGAGGTGACTGCGGATCCCAAGCTGCGCGGTCTGTATGACGAAGCCAGCCATTATCGCATGCCACCGACGGCAAAGGGTGCTGAAAACACGCCACCGACAGATGCCGGAGCCTTGTCCGGGCTTGTGGTGCCATTGGTGCTGCAAACAGAGATTGGCACATTACGGTTTGTTAGCACGACGACCGTGTTTGGGACCCCGGTCGAAGTCACATTGTCAGAATTGGCAATTGAAACGCTGTTGCCTGCGGACGCGGCGACGGGACATGCTTTGCGCCAATTGGCATCCGGTCTTCAAAGCAAAACCCCGCCAGAACATTCTGGCGGGGTTTTGTGTTTGCAGGAAATAACTGCTGATTAGGTGGCGTCGGCCATGAAGGACGGCATCCAGCCTTCGTTCAGGTCGCGCAGGTCGGAAACGCTGACTTTGGCCTCGCCTTCGATGCTGATGGCGTTGCCACCAATCTGACCGACGATGACAGCGGCAACATTGGCACTGGCCGCAGCATTCAGAACCTTGTCCGGATCGCTGGTAGCGATCACGTAGCGGCCCTGATCTTCGCCAAACAGCCATGCGGCTTCGCTGCCCTGTTCTGGCAGGCTGACGTCCGCACCGATCTTGCCCGCCATGCACATTTCGGCAACGGTGACCAAAAGGCCGCCATCGGCGATATCGTGGCAGGTTTTGACAGCACCAAGTTCGATCAATTCGCGCACCAGCGTACCAGCACGTTTTTCCGCATTCAGATCAACCGGCGGCGGTGCACCTTCTTCGCGACCTTCGATGGTCTTGAGATACAACGACTGACCCAATTCACCGGTCGCCGCACCGATCATGACCAGCGTACCTTCACCAGTTTTTAGGCCGATGGTGGCATGATGAGCCAGATCGGAAATCACGCCAACGCCGCCAATAGCGGGGGTTGGCATGATGCCTTCGCCGTTGGTTTCGTTATACAGCGACACGTTGCCCGACACGACCGGGAAGTCCAGCGTGATGCAGGCGTCCGCAATGCCCTGACAGGCACCGACAAACTGACCCATGATGCGCGGGCGTTCCGGATTGCCAAAGTTCATATTGTCGGTGATCGCCAGCGGCTTTGCACCGGTTGCGATCAGGTTACGGTATGCTTCGGCAACCGCCTGTTTGCCGCCTTCGACCGGATCGGCCATGACATAGCGCGGGGTACAGTCGGTGGTGGCTGCAATGCCCTTGTTGGTGCCAGAAACACGCACAACACCAGCATCACCGCCCGGACGGACAATCGTGTTGCCCATGACCAGATGGTCATACTGTTCCCAGATCCAGCGACGTGAAGCCAAATCAGGCGACGCAATCAGGGTTTTCAGTGCATCGATATGATCGACCTTGCCCGAAAGACTGGCCGGATCAATGCGGTCCTGTTTTGGCGTCTCTTCCCACGGACGGTCATATTCCGGCGATGCTTCGGCCAGCGGATCAATCGGAAGTTCACCGGCAAGCTCACCATGCCATTTCAAAACCATGCGTTTGGTATCGGTAAGGGTACCGATAACAGCAAAGTCGAGTTCCCATTTGTCAAAGATCGCCTTGGCGGCCTCTTCGCAACCGGGTTTAAGCACCATCAACATGCGTTCTTGGGATTCTGACAACATCAGCTCATAGGGCGTCATGCCTTCTTCGCGCATTGGCACTTTATCAAGCCACAGCTCAACACCAACGCCGCCTTTGGACGCCATCTCGAACGACGAGGACGTCAGGCCAGCCGCACCCATGTCCTGAATGGCAACGATCATGTCGGTCGCCATCAGTTCAAGGCAGGCTTCAAGCAACAGTTTCTCGGTGAACGGATCGCCAACCTGAACGGTGGGGCGCTTTTCATCGCTGTCATCATCAAACTCGGCCGATGCCATGGTCGCACCATGGATACCGTCACGACCGGTTTTCGACCCGACATAGACAACCGGGTTACCAATACCAGCTGCCGCCGAATAGAAAATATTGTCAGTATCGGCCAGGCCCACGGTCATCGCATTGACAAGGATATTGCCGTTATAGGATGCGTGGAAGTTGGTTTCGCCACCAATGGTCGGTACACCCATGCAGTTGCCATACCCGCCGATCCCTTCGACAACGCCGCTAAGTAAGTGGCGTGTTTTCGGATGCTCCGGCGCGCCAAAACGCAGCGCATTGAGGTTGGCAATCGGACGTGCGCCCATGGTGAAGACATCACGCATGATGCCGCCAACACCGGTTGCAGCCCCCTGATAGGGTTCGATGAACGACGGGTGGTTGTGGCTTTCCATTTTGAAAATGGCGGCCTGACCATCGCCGATGTCAATCACACCGGCGTTTTCACCCGGCCCCTGAATAACCCAGTCGGCCTTGGTCGGCAGCGTTTTCAGCCATTTTTTCGATGATTTGTAGGAGCAATGCTCAGACCACATAACCGAAAAAATGCCAAGCTCGTTGATGTTGGGCTCACGGCCCATGATGTCGAGAACGAGTTTGTACTCTTCCTCGTTCAACCCGTGTTCCTTGACCAGTTCCGGCGTGATCGGGGTGTTGAAATCGTTAGCACTCACGATGCTGCCTCCACCAAACTTTTGAACAGATTGCGACCGTCCGTACCGCCATGTAGCGGATCGATTGCATTCTCGGGATGGGGCATCATGCCAAGGACGTTGCCCGCCTCGTTGATGATACCGGCGATATTGCGCTGCGAACCATTGAGGTTGGTTGCCGGATCGACAACACCGTCTGCATCGCAGTACCGCAGGACAACGCGGCCTTCGCCTTCAAGGCGGTCAAGCGTGTCTTCATCGGCAAAATAATTGCCATCATGATGGGCCACCGGATAATCGACCACATCGCCTTTGCCATACTGATTGGTAAAGCGGGTGTCGGTGGTCTCGATCTTCAGATGCGTATTCTTGCAGATGAATTTCAGGCTGGCATTGCGCATCAGCGCACCGGGCAGAAGGCCTGCTTCTGTCAGGATCTGGAAACCGTTACAGACGCCCAGAATGGTCACACCCTGATTTGCGCGTTCAGCAACGGCGCGCATGATCGGCGATTTGGCAGCCATCGCCCCGCAGCGCAGATAGTCGCCATAAGAAAAGCCGCCGGGAACCATGATGATGTCGACGTTGGGAAGCTCGGTTTCGCCATGCCAAACCAGGGTCGGCTGGGTGCCGGTCGCCTGTTTTAAGGCTGCGATGGCGTCATTTTCCCGGTTGATGCCGGGAAACAGGATGACAGCGGATTTCATGAAATACCGTCTCTCGATTAGGGTCCGTTACGTAATCTCGAACCGCAAAAGTCTGCCGCAGCAAAACCTTGGCGGGGCGGTTAAGCCAGCTCGATGGTGTAGTCTTCGATCACGGTATTGGCGAGAAGCTTCTCGCACATTTCGGTGACCTCGGCTTTGGCCTTGGCTGTATCCGTACCGTCGATTTCCAGTTCAATGAACTTGCCCTGACGGACGTCATTAACGCCGTCAAAGCCAAGACCCTGAAGGGCGTGGTGAACGGCTTTGCCTTGCGGATCAAGAACACCGTTCTTCAGGGTGACATGAACACGTGCTTTCACGGGAAGCTCCTTTAACGTTCGCATGCGAAGGCGCATGCGCGATATTGCTTGCAAACAAAACGCTGTCCGATGACATCGATCACCGATCAGCCATAAGAAAAAGGCCGCGCGAACGCGGCCTTGGGGATTATTTGTCTTTATTGAGCATTTCTATTTCGGCGGATTCAGGCAGCACACCAAGACGGCGGGCGACTTCCTGATAGGCCTCTTCAACGCCACCCATGTCGCGGCGGAAGCGGTCCTTATCCATCTTTTCGTTGGTTTCTGCATCCCAAAGACGGCAGTTGTCCGGGCTAAACTCATCGGCCAGAACCAGATGGGCAAAATCGCCTTCCCAAACACGGCCAAATTCAAGTTTGAAATCGACCAGTTTGATGCCGATACCGCGCATCAGACCACACAGGTAGTCATTGACACGCAGCGTCATGCCGACAATTTCCTCAAGCTCTTCGGCACTTGCCCAGCCCAGAGCGAGGATATGTTCGTCAGATACCAGTGGATCGCCAAGATCGTCGTCTTTGTAATAAAACTCGACAATTGGACGCGGCAGGCGTTCGCCTTCTTCAAGGCCAAGACGCTTTGCCATCGACCCGGCCACGATGTTGCGCACAACAACTTCGATCGGAACGATTTCACATTTGCGGCACAGCTGTTCGCGCATGTTCAGGCGGCGAATGAAGTGGGTCGGGATGCCGATTTCCGCCAGACGGGTCATGACGAATTCGGTAATCATGTTGTTGAGCACACCCTTGCCTGCAATCGTGCCGCGCTTCTGCGCGTTAAAGGCGGTGGCATCATCCTTGAAATACTGAATGATCGTGCCGGGTTCGGTACCTTCGTAAAGAACCTTGGCTTTGCCCTCATAGATGGGCGTCTTTCTGGACATTGGCGGGATCTTTCACATCTTGGCTTGCGGGGAGTGTCCCCGAGCACCCTGAAAATCGCGCCCCCCATATAGCAGTGCTGGGCGAGAAACTCAATTGTCGCGTAAGGTCTATTTATGCAGACTTGATAATCGGATTTTGCAACCGTCACGCCAAACGGTGCCGCGATGCAATATTTCCATTGTATTACGCCGTTTTTACAAGCAGTTGACGGTTTATAGTGCCACCGGATGAAACGGGGTCTCATCGGGTTGCCCGTTGGCAAATAACCAGACAGGGCGACGGGGAAGTTCGTTTTTGTCAGTGGGAATCGCCGGCAGACCGATCACGGATGAACACAGAGTTTCAAATCCGATGTTGCTTCGGACCAGCATCGCATCGGCGCGAATATCGTGATGATCCGGGTCGGCTGGCAGGGTTCCGGTATCCGCAAGAAGCGCCTGCCAGGCAAACCAGTCATCGGCTTCGGGATTGGGGGCCGGGGCGCTGATGAAGCGCGGCAGATTACGTTTTGTCCGGGCACTATTTTCCGTGTCGTTCAGATCGTGGGCGGTGACAATCGACAGACCTTCGGGAATGTCGGTGATTTCAATCTTGCCTTCGCCATGATTGGCAAGCCAGTATGCATCACGGTTATCGGCAATCACCATGTTAAATGGCCGATAGGCGGTGCCATCAAGTTCGGCCAATGCCTGTGCCGCATCAATTGCATCGGCATGATCAAGTGCTTCAAGCGGCAGTTCACCGCGCGATCGTTTGCCATCGGCCGGACCAAGGGAGCCAAACCGGTTCAGCACGGCGGCAACTACACCATCTTCGTTGATGCCAAGCCATGTGCCGCCGGCGGTTTCATCCAGTCCGGCAATCACATGGGGGCGGTCTTCCCAGTGGCGGGCCGGGGGCAGCCATGGGCGGTTGTTCATTTCGTCACGATTGGCGCCAATGATGACAGGCCATTCGTGGTCGGGGCGGCGTAAAATAATGACAGTACACATGAGCCAGATCAAAGCGTCATGGGAGCATATTTGTCAAATTCAAAAGTGACCGATGAAGGGATGAAATTACCTCTGTCCGGTCATACTTATCAATCTGGCCTATCAATCTAACCGTAATCTATTTGAACAATCGGACGCCAAACAGGCAGGAGGGAACATCATGAACAATTTTAATGATCGTGAACGGGGCTTTGAGGCCAAATACAGCTTTGATCTGGAACAGGATTTTCGCATCGAAGCCCATCTTTACAAGATGCTGGCGGTGTGGGCTGGCGAACAGATGGGTATGGCCCCGGCCGATTGTGATGCCTATGCCAAGAAAGTCATTGGCGAAGTGATCGCAAACCCAAAAGAAAACAGCATTGTTACTTTTTTGCTGGCGGATTTCGGTCGCAACAACATTGATGTAACCGTCAGCACGCTGCAGGCGAAACTCGAACAATTGCGCCCGATTGCACGTGCGGAAATGCTTGCGGGTTAAACGCAGTCAAAACCCTTGCAAAAATCTTCGTGTTTGCAAACGCCTAAGGGGTCCCGTATTCTCCGACTGGAAACAATAAAAACAACGGGTGCAACTTCTTAGTGTGGTACTCATGGCATCTGGGTGGAGATGTCTACTTGGGAAAGAAGGGCAAGGGTTTTGCGTATCCTATTGGCAGACGATCACGACCTGGTTCGTGAAGCATTATCGTTGCTGTTTCAGCAATATTTCGAAGATTGCGAAGTCGTCGAAGCCGGGGCATTGGATCCGGCGCTTGATCATATTGCGGCAACCAATGATTTCGACCTTGTTCTGCTCGATTTGCGGATGCCGGGCATGAACGGGCTTGAAGGCCTTAAGCGGACACTTCAGAAGGTCGCCGAAACCACGGCGGTTGTTTTGCTTTCCGGGGCTTATCGCAGCGAAGATGTCCGCCACGCCATTGAGGCAGGCGCACAGGGGTTTATTCCCAAAACGCTGCGCGGACAGGCCTTGGCAAATGCCATTCAGCTTGTCCTTGCTGGTGAAAAATACCTGCCATCGTCCATTCTCAACGATATGACGGATGGTATTGTCGGTGGTCCTGATCGTGAAAAACGCATGGCGGGTGGTTTCGGGGTCGAGGGGGATTTTGCCCGCCTGACACCGCGCGAACGCGAAGTACTGGCGTTGCTATCTGAAGGGCGTCCGAACAAGGATATCGCACGCCATCTTGATCTGCGTGAAATCACGGTGAAATATCACCTTAAAAACATCTATCGCAAACTCAACGTTTCGAACCGCGCCCAAGCGGTAAAAACCGCGCTGGAAGATATGGCGCGCTCGGGAACTTTGTAATATACTCGTCAAAGGCAGCTTTGTTTGAGCTTGCGATCCGGCCCGTGTTTTTCACGGGCCGTTTTCGTTGGTAACACTGTTTGTCCTCCTCGTCATGTCACTTAAAACGAGGATTTCTTATGACCATCCGTATTGCACTTGTTGGCGATTTCAAGCAGGCCGTTACCGCCCATCAAGCCATCCCCAAAGCCCTTCAAATTGCTGCTGATCATCTCGGGGCAGTCATCGAATATGACTGGATTGCAACAGAGCGTCTTGCCAGTGACGCGGTGCATATTCTTGAGGGATATGAAGGGATCTGGTGTGTACCTGCCAGCCCGTATAATAGTTTCGACGGGGCGCTAAATGCGATCCGCTATGCACGTGAACGTGATGTTGCGTTTCTGGGAACCTGTGGCGGGTATCAGCATGCGGTTCTGGAATATGCCCGCAATGTTCTGGGGCTTGTTGATGCGGCCAACGCCGAAATTGACCCGGATGCAAAATTGCCACTGATTGCGCCGCTTGTCTGTGCGCTGATTGATCAGGACGGCGCGATCAAGCTTGCCAAAGACAGTCTCATCCGAACCCATTACAGCAGTGCTGAAATCAACGAAACCTATCGGTGCAGTTATGGCCTTAATCCAGACTATGCCGGTTTGCTGGACGGGCAGGACCTTGTGATCAGTGCGTGGGATGAGGACGGTGATCCCCGTGCAGTCGAATTGCGGAGCGCACGTTTTTTCATCGGAACAGCGTTTCAGCCCGAAAGATCGGCCTTGCGCGGGGAAACCCATCCTCTGATCACGGCATTCGTCCGGGCCGCATCCCAATCACGCATTTAACGGTTCATCACACAGAAAAACACCCCCGTGCAGTGCGCGGGGGTGAGGATCACGTATAGAATTCCTTAGGTCTGATCGCACTGTTTGGCTGCGGTAATGCTGCAATCAGATGTCGTTTTGACCGACTGGGTGGTTGCGACGGGGGTTCGTGATGACTGCATCACCAAGGTGCCCGACAGGATGGCGGCGGTGGCGATAATGTCTGTCATTGAAATGGTTTCACCAAGGATCAAGACGCCGGTCAAAAGGCCGATCACCGGCGGGATATAGGTGACACTGGATGTCTTGATCGCACCAAGCTGCTCAACCAGATAATAGTAGCACATAAAGGCCATGCCGGTACCCAGAAGACCCAGCCCAATAAACAGCGATCCTGCGGCTTTCCAGTCGGTGAAGATCATCTCAAGTCCATCAAAATCGCCAATCACCATGGTGGTCAGTGACGACAGGCCCAGCTGATACGTGCACAGCGCAATCGGCGAAATGCCAAGCGGGCTCAGGAACTTTCGGGCATAGACAAACGACAGTCCAACACATGCTGATCCAAATGCGATGTACAGAACACCGGTCAAGTCATTGCTGGCAATATTGGCGTCCCAGGGCCGTGCAATCACAATGACCCCGCCAAACCCGATCAAAAGCCCGGTGATGGAGCGAAAATTAACCGGTTCGCTGCGCAGGAAAATCGCCGCTCCGACAAAGGAAAAAAGCGGGATTGCAACGCTTAGCATGCCCGCGGTGCTTGTTGGCAAAAGTGAAATGCCCTTGGCAAAGGCAAAATAGTAAACGGTCGCCGCCATCAGCGACATCACCACAAAATGGTGGATGTAGCGGACGTGCTCCCAGCGCAGAACTTTGCGCGAAAGGGCAAAAGCCAGCACGGGCAAAAACCCTATCACCACACGCACCATGACGATCTGCATCGGAGACACCACACCGCCTGCGATCTTGTTGAACAAAAACGTCATGCCCCAAAGAAGGGCCAGAAAACCAAAAACAAGATACGGGGTGGGGATGCTGCGTTTCATGGCGGTACTTTCGGTGGCGGTGATTGCCAGATTGTAGGCAGCACGCAGATCGGCTACAAATCATGTTATCTGTTCAATGAAATAGAAAAACTGCATCATGGCTGCATATCCACCGATGAATTCATTGCGTGCGTTTGAGGCATCTATTCGACTAAATAGTTTTTCTCTTGCCGCCGAGGAACTGAACGTCACACCGGGGGCTGTTGGTCAGCAGATCAAAAAGCTTGAAGACTGGCTGGGGATGGAGCTATTTACCCGTTCGGTCCGGCAAGTCCGCCCAACTGCGGATGGATTGGATTATGCCGCGCGCATTGGGCCTGCCTTGCGCCAGATCGTCGATGCCAGCCAACAGGTGCGTGGGCGTTCTGATCGCTCGGTACGGGTTGTGATGCCGCCAAGTTTTGCCGCAAAATGGTTTTCACGGCGGATGGCCCGATTTTTGATCGACTATCCGACAACGTCGCTTCATGTCGGATCGCAAAGCCAAATGATCGATTTTAACCGGGACCCGGTCGATATCGCTGTGCGCTATTTTGATGGATGCGATGATAGCCTTGAGACAGTTCTGCTGTATCGTGGGCGGGCTGCGGCCTATTGCGCGCCGTCTTACCGTGATCACATGGGGTTGGCAAAACCATCCGATCTGGTTCGGGCAACCTTGCTCAATGATATTTTGCATGCGTGGTGGCCGGAATGGCTGGGTGCTTATGCCGGTTTGAGTATGGCCAATGTCAGCACGATCACGCAGATTGAAATCGATCAGACCTCGATGGCCATCGAAGCTGCCATTCACGGGCAGGGCGTGGTTTTGGCAAACCCGCTACTGACCGACGAAGACATTGCCGAGGGCAAGTTGGTCCATCTGTTTCCAGAGCAGGTGCTCACAGTGCCATTTGGCTATTATCTGGTGCATCCCAAAAATCGCGCATTGCGCGGGCAGGTGAAGCTTTTTCGTGACTGGTTGCTGGCTGAGGCACAGGAACTTGCATCTGACTGAGCCGGATTGTCGGGGGCTTAGTCAACAAAAAGCCCCGGCCGTTTGAAACGTGCCGGGGCTTTGTTTTGTTTGCAGTGGTCTGCCTTAGTCGGCAAACACACGGGCAAAGATCGTGTCGACATGCTTGGTGTGATAGCCAAGGTCAAACAGCGCTTCGAGCTTATCGGTCGGGATTTTGGCGGTAACGTCTTCGTCGGTTTTCAGAAGCGACAGAAGATCGCCTTCGCGGTTCCAGACCTTCATCGCGTTACGCTGAACGATGCGATATGAATCTTCGCGCGATACGCCATATTGGGTCAGGGTCAGCAACACACGCTGCGAGAACACCAATCCACCCATCTGATTGAGAATCTCGTCCATCCGTTCGGGATAGATCACAAGGTTCTCAACCACGTTTGACAAACGCATCAAAGCAAAATCAAGCGTCACGGTCGCATCCGGACCGATATTACGTTCGACCGAGCTGTGCGAAATGTCGCGTTCATGCCAAAGGGCAACGTTTTCCATTGCCGGGATTGCCATTGAACGCACCAGACGGGCAAGACCGGTCAGGTTTTCGGTCAGAACCGGGTTGCGTTTGTGTGGCATCGCCGAGGAGCCTTTTTGGCCCTTAGAGAAAAATTCCTCAACTTCACGCACTTCGGTGCGCTGCAGATGGCGAATTTCTGTTGCCAGATGTTCGATCGATGATGCAATCACACCAAGGGTCGCAAAATAGGCCGCATGGCGGTCGCGCGGGATCACCTGTGTTGAAACCGGTTCAGGTTTCAGGCCAAGTTTCGCAGCAACATGTTCTTCAACGCTCGGATCGATGTTGGCGAATGTGCCAACCGCGCCAGAAATCGCGCAGGTGGCGATTTCTTCGCGCGCAGCAACCAGACGATCACGGTTGCGTTTGAATTCGGCATAGAAGGTGGCAAGTTTCAGACCAAAGGTCACCGGTTCTGCGTGAATGCCGTGCGAACGGCCCATGCAGGGGACGTCTTTGGTTTCATAGGCGCGCTTTTTAAGCGCAGCCAGAAGCTTGTCCATATCTTCAAGCAGGATGTCGGTTGCTTGGGTCAATTGAACGTTAAAGCAGGTATCAAGAACGTCCGAGCTGGTCATGCCCTGATGAACAAAGCGGGCTTCTTCGCCAACCTGTTCGGACAGTTCGGTCAGAAACGCAATGACGTCATGTTTGACTTCGGCCTCGACGGTGTCGATGCGATCAATACGGTCCTGAGTATAAGGTTTGTCACCTTTTTCCCAAACCAGCTTGGCAGATTGGGTCGGGATAACACCGAGCTCAGCCAGTTTGTCAGCAGCGTGTGCTTCGATTTCAAACCAGATACGGAATTTGTTCGCCGGTTCCCAGATGGCAGTCATCTGTGGACGGGAATAACGGGGGATCATGCGGTCGCCTCCGGGCAAGATGGTTGGGTGCCGGGGTATGATCTGAATGATCGGATTGCGTGATCACTTCCACGATCATCAGGCCAGCACGCTTTCACCGCGTCGGATAGTCCATTCCGGCCCGATTGGCAAGCCTGCATCGTGCGGAGGTAATGTTTGGAAACATCTTTTCCGGTGCTTTACCGGCTGCTTTTACCCATTTCCAGTAAAGCTTGCAGCGTGTCCTCTGTTGATAGGGTGCTATTTCCGGTTTCGGGTAAACTCAAGGAAGGCACGCATGGCCGCACTGGTATGGCGTCGGCTCGGGTAATAAAGATACCAACTTGGCAGCTTCTTCTTCCAGTCGCTGAGCACTTCGATAACACTGCCCTGTTCTATATCGTCGCGAACATAATCCTCAAACAGATGGGCTATACCCGATCCTGCAATGGCGGCCTGCCGTTCCTGATGCGCTGAGCTTAGAGTCAGCGGACCTTGCGGGGTGATTTCTACTTCGTGGTCGTCCTTTTCAAATTTCCATTTCACCATGGTTCCGTTGGGAAAACGACGACGAATACAATCATGCCCCAATAGATCGTTTGGTGTGTCAGGGTGCCCATTCTTGCGAAGGTAATCGGGTGAGGCCACGATCGCATATCGCAAGGCCGGACCTATCGGCATGGCGATCATATCCAAGGCAAGTTGATGTCCAAAGCGCACACCCGCGTCGAAACCTTGCTCAACAATATCGATGATCGCAGCATCGCTGACGATTTCAACATTGATGTCGGGATAGATTTTCATGAATTCAAAGGCCATTGGGCACAGAACATGGTCGGCGGCCGGGCCCGGCGCATTGATGCGCACCGTGCCAGACGGATGCTCTCGAAGCTGATTGAGATCGTCGATAGCGGTTCGAATGACGTGAAGGGCCGGGCCAAGTTGCTCCAGAAGCCGCGCGCCTGCCTCAGTCGGCGAGACGCTACGTGTTGTTCGGTTCAGCAGCCGGATACCCAGCGATTCCTCAAGCACGTTTATCGATTGGCTGATGGCGGACGACGACACCCCCCTGTTAAGGGCAGCGGCCCTAAACCCACCGCAGCGTACGACGTCCTCAAATATTTCCAGGCTATCAAGGCGTAGTGGTTTCATTGCGAAGCTCTGCTTAATAAGTTGATCCGTTTTTATTAGCTTATCCGCGCGATCTATCTGTGTCATCCCTGTAGAACATGTTGCGAGGTGCTGTGTCCGGATAATCACGGCCCTGGCCGATGCCGAAGTTAAATACGGCACTTGTAATCAGATATTTGGACAGGATGGTAACTATGAGCGGAATCACATTGAATCGCCGGAAGATCATGCTAGCAGCCGTTTCAGCAGCAGCGACGGGGCTGGCTTTACCGACCGGCATGGGCTTTGCGCAGGCTGCTCCAGCTGGGACGTCTTCGCCCAAAGGTCTGAATGCGGGGGGAAATGTCGGTCATTACCGTTTTCGTGTTGGTGACATTTCGGCAACCGTTCTAAGCGACGGGTTGATCGGCGGTCCTCCGCGTGTTTATGCCAGCAACGCGCCAGAAGCAGAACTTGAAGAAGTTCTAAGGCAAGCATTCCTGCCGACTGACCGAATGACGCTTAATCTCAACACACTTCTTATCGAAACGAACGGTAAGCGTATCCTCCTTGAAGCCGGAGCCGGGCAGACGATGGGGCCGCATGGCGGTCGTCTGTTCGAGAACCTGGCAGCCATCGGGTTAGGACCCGAGGATATCGACATTGTCGTCGTCTCCCACACGCACCCGGACCATGTAGGCAATCTTCGAACCGTCGATGGTGGCAAGGCATTCCCACGGGCGACTGTATTTGCACCTCGTGCCGATTGGGACTTTTTTGTTCGTAACGATCCGGATCTTTCCTACATGCCGGTACCCGCAGATTTCCGTCGCAATTTCGCCGCTGCCATCCGGCAGAGTGTCGAACCCGTCACGAACGGGATTGAGTTATACGAAGCTGGCGATGAAATCGTTCCCGGGCTGACCACGCTTCCGGCGTTAGGACACACCCCCGGTATGGCGAACTTCCTTGTTCAATCAGGGAACGATCAGCTGTTGCTGACGGCTGATTTGGCTTATCATCCAATCGTTAATGTAGACCGTCCATGGCTGCCCGGTCCTGATCGCGACAAAGACACAGCTCTTGCTTCGCGCCGACGTATTTTTGACATGGCAGCGGTAGATCGGCTTCTTGTTCTCGGCTTCCACTATCCGTTCCCGGGGCTTGGTCGAATGCTCAAGACGGATATCGGCTATGCCTGGGTTCCGGCAAACTGGCAATTCTGATCAGCAGACATATGGAGGTCCCGCAATGACGACATCACGGCGTGCACTTTTATCGGGTTTTCTGACTGTACCGCTATTGCCGCTGGCAGGACGGGACGCGTTAGGGCAGGACGATCAGTTGATGCCCCTAACGCGTGCCTGCAGTGACGGAGATGAACCGACCCTTCCCCGTGAGGCCGGTCCGTTCTTTAAACCGAACTCCCCCTTAAAGCGGGACCTCTATGTCGATGTGCCGCAGGCCGAACGTATCTCGATCGCTGGCTACGTCCTTGATGATCGATGTCGTCCGATACCGCAAAGCCTTGTTGAAATTTGGCATGCCGACGAAAACGGCGAGTATGATCGCCGGGGCTTCCGCCTGCGGGGGCATCAATTCACCGACGCGCAAGGACGTTGGTGGTTCAATACCATCGTACCAGCATTATATCGCGGACGTACGCGGCACTTCCATTTCAGGGTTCAGCCTCGGGAGGGAGATATCCTAACGACGCAGCTATTCTTTCCAGACGAGCCGGGTAATGCACGCGACTGGATATTTGATGAAACGCTTCTCATGAAGATCAACACTGTGGGTGACGGTCGGTTCGCGCGCTTTGACTTCATCGTCTAAGTTCGAACGATGCCATGCCAGACTGGTTAGGTTTTCGAGTAGGGTCAGCGTTCGTAAAATGTTATCTGCCCGGTATAAATGCCGGGCGGGTGATCCACGTAATCGACTGCACTGGTTTCAGCGACCCGTTTTCAACGGGGGCGGAAAATCTGATTTGCGCAGATTTGGCAAGCCTGCAGACAGGTATGACTGGGATGTGATTGTATTTTTACCGGTTAAAAACTTGTGTTCTGTTAGAATTATAGCAACTTAGATAGAATACATATGCAAACGGACATTATGTATATGATGGCATTCTGGTCATCCGGTTGTTGAGTGGACAGGAAATTAATGACGCGCGAAGGCGACGGGGCGAAGGATCTTCCAAAAGAAGGGACTGAGAACCGCGAAACAGACGCCAACTATCTTGCGCAGCTTGTGGATTTGGGTATTGCGCTTTCTGCCGAGCAGGGACGCGAGGAGCTTAACCAGAAGATCCTGATGGCGGCGCGTAAATTCACCAACGCGGATGGTGGGTCGCTTTATCTCGTCAATAAAGACGAAAGCGAGCTGCATTTTCGTATCCTGATGAATGATACGCTCAATACATTCTTTGTTTCCGGCCGCGAAAATGAAAAACCGTTTCCACCCTTGCCGCTGTATGATGTCGAAGGGCGGCCCAATTATCGCAACATCGCGACATATGTCGCGCTGACTGGCAAGCCGATCAATATCGAAGATGCCTACTGTGCCGACGGGTTTGATTTTTCCGGTACGCGCGCCTTTGATGCCAAAACGGGGTATCGGTCGAAATCATTTTTGACCGTACCGCTAAAAAGTACCCGTGGTGCGATGATGGGTGTGTTGCAGCTGATCAATGCCCGCGATGATGCCGGGCAGGTGATTGCCTTTGATAAATCAATCGAACCAATCATCGCCGCATTGGCCAGTCAGGCCGCGGTTGCGATTGAAAACAGCCGTCTTTTGCTGGCACAGCGCGATTTGATGGAAAGTTTCGTGCGCGTATTGGGCCATGCGATTGATGCCAAGTCGCCGCATACGGCCGATCATTGTTCGCGCGTTCCGGTGATTGCGCGCATGTTGGCGCAGG
Organism: Thalassospira sp. GB04J01; assembly: GCF_000751115.1. NCBI lineage: Bacteria > Pseudomonadati > Pseudomonadota > Alphaproteobacteria > Rhodospirillales > Thalassospiraceae > Thalassospira > Thalassospira sp. GB04J01. Next base: position 121,756 of record NZ_CCDX020000014.1, read on the forward strand.
CCGCAGTTGATGACAAACTTGGACCATTTTCCAATTTCTACCTGACCGATATGGAATGGTACGAACTTGATCTGGCCGCCTGGCTTCATGATTGCGGCAAAATCGTCACCCCCGACCATGTGATGGAAAAGGCGACCAAGCTTGAAACCATCCATAACCGTATTCACGAAATTCGCACCCGGTTTGAAGTCCTGCGCCGGGATGCCGAAATCGATATGCTTAAACGCAAACTGGCGGGCGAAGACGCCGATGCCTGCGATGCCGATTTCAAGCAAAAGGTTGCCGAGCTGGAAAATCAGTTCGCCATGGTGGCCGATGCCAATATTGGCGATACGGAACTTGATACCGACACCATCTATGCCCTGCATGATATTGCCGAACTGACATGGGTACGCCATTTTGATCGAACGGTCGGGTTGTCGTGGTCGGAAAATCAACGGCTGACCGATGCGGATCTGGTAAGCCTGCGCGAAGCGGGCACAGAAACCTTGCTGATGGACCGCGAAGATCAGGTGTATCTGGGCTTTAACCGTGGGGAACTTTATAATCTATCGATCCCGCACGGCACCCTGACATCCGAAGAACGACAGGTGATCAATGATCATGTTGTCGTAACGCAGGACATGCTTGCCCAATTGCCTTATCCGCGCGAACTGCAACGTATTCCTGCTATTGCGGGCAATCACCATGAAAAAATGGATGGATCAGGGTATCCGCACGGCATGACCGGCGATGACATGGGCATTCTTGAAAAGGTCATGGTCATCGCCGACATTTTCGAAGCACTCACCGCGGTTGATCGCCCGTATAAACGGCCCAAACTTTTGTCTGAATGCATTTCGATCCTTGGCGACATGCGCGACAAGGGGCAGATCGACAATGACCTGTTCGAGCTGTTTCTGGTAAGTGGCACCTACCTTGTTTACGGTAAAAAATACCTGCGCCCCGATCAGTGCGACGAAGTGGATGTCAGTCAGTTTCTGTCATCGTAACGGGCCTGTTTCGGGATGTGATAGCGGCAAGTGTCTTACAAATGTTTGTTGTAGCACGGCGCACACTGACGTATTCCTGACCTGTGCGTTCGTTTCAGGGGCCAGCGTTCTGCTTGGTCCGACGCATATTCAATTGGGTTCAGACCCTAGGATCAGGACTCATTAATTTGATTGGAATGGCAGTGGTTATATGTGTGAAATCCAAGGAAAAGCCCGCCGGGCGGGTTGGTATCCCACACAAGGGATTTGACGCGGGAGTTCGCACATATAACCACTGTCCTTCGGATCAATCGGATTTGCACGGGCTACTTTGTCGCAAAACCTTGAAAGATAAACATCTTCCTGCGGTTTCGCTCCGCGTATCCGCACAAATCTGATTGACCATTCCAATCAAATTAATGAGTCCTGATCCTAGAATACCGAACCGCCATGACGGACGTAAGGATGTTTGAAACACTCGATATTCTTTTTCTGATCGTTTCGGTGCTTGGAGCCGCTCAGGCGATTTTCCTGATTATCCTGCTGATGGATGAAGGAAAACGGGCGTTCAAGGCCAATCGCTGGCTGATGGTGTTTGGGTTTTCGGTCGGGATGAGTTTTGTCGACGATACGTTCGATCCGATCATCAGTCCGCTTGTTAACCTGTATCTTGTGCCGGTTTTTGCGCCGTTCTTTTTTGCCTTCATTCCGTCGATCTACCTGTATTTCCGCGAAATTTCGGGCGACCCGGCATCACGGCCATACCGGCATTTCCTTGTCTTGGTGCCCGTAGCTGCAGCAATCGGGCTTATGGTCTATTTCAAGCGTTCGCGCATGATCGCCGATGAGGGACATATACGTGATGTCGGCTTGCAGATTACGTTCTCGTCGAGTGGTTTGGCAGATATGGTGCTGCTTGCGATCGTCATCCTGTTTTGCACGCTGTTTGCGGTTTACATGACCGGTATCTGGCGACGGGCCCGGCGTTACCTGCGACAGGCGGACTGGCAGCTTCAGGTTGACAGCGAACGGCTGCGTCGCTGGGTGATAGAACTTCTTGTCGGGATGACGATACTGTTTACCGTTTTCACCGTGACCCAGTTGTTTGATCTTTTTGTTTCGCAGGCCGAGTGGCTGTCGCTTGGCGTAAAGGCGGCGTTCGTTCTTGTGTTTTTCCGCATGTGTCAGGTGATTGCGCAGAACCCTGCGCTGTTTGTCCAACCGGAAACCAGTGCGGAAGGTGTGCCCGGTGATGCCGCGACACCGCCAGATACGGGCCGGGATGATGGCGGTGAACAGGCACGGATGCTGCGCATGATTGTCGATGAGGACAATGTCATGCGCATTCGAACCCGGCTTGAGAAAATCGTTGCAGGCCGCAATGTGATGTTCGACCCGCTTCTGACCATGCCGAAACTGGCTGCGGCGGTGGGGGTAACTCCCAATCAACTTTCTTTCGTGCTGAATAAGCATCTGGACAAAAATTTCTTCGATTTCGTCAATGAAGTTCGGATTAATGAGGCAGAGCGCCTTCTGGTTAGCGAATCGGAACGTACTGTCCTCGATATTGCGACCAGTGTTGGCTTCAATTCGAAATCGACTTTCAACCTTGCATTCAAGACGATCACGGGATTGACGCCAAGTAAGTATCGTCATGAAAACGTTGATAAACCAAACGACTAAGGCGTACGAATGCGCATTCGTACCATCCGGGGGCGCCTGATGCGTACGACCATATAACAACGGACGCCAGGTTCAGGGCTTCGGGGCAGTGTCGGCCCATCAACCAATTTCAGGGTGTTCCGATACATGTCTTTCAATCACGTTTTACGCCGCTCCGGTGATATCATGCTTCTTACCGGTCTGGGGCTTTGTACGATGGCGATCATTTTGATGATTGCCGGTCCGGTTCATGCCCAACAAGGCAGAAGAGAAATTCTGCGTGAACAGGTTAACCCAAATGCCGACAGCGAGGACCCGTGGCTTGGCGGGGACTGGCAATTTGGTGCATTTGGACAAATAGAAAGCAATCCCTATCGCGGGGCGGACAGTACCGATTTAGGCGGGCTTCCACTTCTTGCATATGATGCGGAGCGTATGCATATCGGGATTGACGGGATCGACATCAAAGCCTGGCAAAATGATTTTGCCAGTCTGTCCGTGATCGGTGGCTTCCGTGATGGACCATTTGAGTCAGGTGATAGCAACTACCTGAGAGGAATGAAGGATACCGACATGGGATATGATGTTGGTATTGGCTTTAGCACGCGGTTATGGCGCGGCGAACTGATTGGAAGCTATCTGACCGATGTTGCCGATACCCATAACGGTCATGAGGTTGATGTGTCCTATTTCGTGCCGCTGCAATTAGGGGATGTCAACTTTGAGTGGGGTGCCGGTGTTACGTGGCAAAGCGAGAACCTGGTTGATTATGGAACGGGTGTTTCGCGCGCTGAAGTCCGAAGCGACCGGGCATACTATGCCCCGGATGCAACCTTCCTGCCGCATCTTGATGTGACCGTCGCCTATCCGCTGACCGAAAGCCTCAATATCATTGGCACCGGCGGGTTCATCTATCTGTCCGATGAATATACCGACAGCCCGATCATTGACGATGATTACGTTCTCAGTGCCGGTCTTGGGCTTGTCTACACGTTCTGATTTTCCGCAATGGACATCAGATCGGGATGATCAAACGGGCAATCTGCACAAAAAAAACGGACCGTCGCAAGACGGTCCGTTAAGTTTCAGGGTGCAATTTTGGTCGGCTTGTTATTCAAATGCTGTCGTGGAAATGACAGGCGACCTCCTGAGTTTCCGAAACACGATCAATTTTCGGGACATCTGTCGCGCATTTTTCCTGTGCAAACGGGCAACGCGTTCGAAACACACATCCTGATGGCGGCGACAGCGGACTTGGCAAATCACCGGTCAGGACAATGCGTTCCTTGTTGCGTTCAATCTCCGGGTCGGGGATTGGTACGGCTGAAATCAGCGCCTTGGTATAGGGGTGCCTTGGCGCGGCATAGATGCTGTCACGATCCGCAAGCTCCATCACATTGCCAAGATACAGCACCATAATGCGGTGACAGATATGGCGCACAATTGACAAATCATGGCTGATGAAAATCAGCGACAGGTCAAATTCGCGCTGCAATTCCTGCAACAGATTGACGATCTGCGCCTGGATCGACACATCAAGGGCGGAAACCGGTTCATCACAAACAATCAGTTTAGGTTCAAGGATCATTGCGCGTGCAATGCCGATACGCTGGCATTGTCCGCCGGAAAATTCATGCGGATAGCGGTTGATCATTTGCGGCAAAAGGCCAACGCGCGCCATCATGCGTTTGACGCGTGTCTTGATTTCATCCTTGCCCAATTCGGGCTTGTGGGTGACCAGCGGCTCGGCAATGATTTCGCCGATGGTCATGCGCGGATTAAGACAGGCCAGCGGATCCTGAAAAATGATCTGAAAATCCCGGCGCAGGGGCTGCATGTCGCGGTGCGGAATGCCGACAATGTTTTTGCCAAGCCACGCGACCTGTCCCCCGGATGGGGCAATCAATTGTAAAATCGCCCGGCCCAGTGTCGATTTACCGCACCCTGATTCCCCAACCACGCCCAGCGTTTCACCGGGAAACAGATCAAAATTCACCCCGTCGACGGCCTTAAGCGGGCGGTCCTTGGCGAACAGGCCTTTGCCGGGTATCGGGAAATGAACCTTAAGATCGCGGACTGACAGGATCGGGGCGTTTTCGCGTTTGTCTGGTGCTGTCATGACCGTCATTGCCCGTCCTCCCGGAAACATGCGCTGGCCCGGCCATCCCCAAAACCTTTGAGCAACGGGCGTTCCACACAGCATCGATCCATGACATAGCCACACCGTTCCTGATAGGCACAACCCGTCGGCAGGTTCTGAAGATTGGGCGGTTGGCCGGGAATGGCGAACATGCTGTCTTCATTGGCGCGATCAATGCGCGGCATCGATTTCAACAGTCCCTCGGTATAGGGATGGTGACTGTCATAGAAAATGTCGCGCACGGTACCGGTTTCAACAACCCGCCCGCCATACATCACCATCACCCGATCACACAGGCCAGCCACCACACCCAGATCGTGGGTGATCATGACGGTGGCGGTGTTGAAGTCCTTTTGCAGATCGCGCAACAGATCAAGGATCTGTGCCTGTACCGTAACATCAAGGGCGGTGGTCGGCTCATCGGCAATCAGAACTTCCGGATCACACAAAAGCGCCATGGCAATCATCACGCGTTGGCGCATGCCGCCGGAAAATTCATGGGGGTACATGTGAACGCGCTGGGCCGCACCGGGAATGCCAACACGGTCAAGCATCGCAACAGCACGTTTTAGGGCTTCTGCCTCGGACATGCCGCGATGTTCGACCAGAACCTCTGTCATTTGCCGGGAGATTTTCAAAAACGGGTTTAACGATGTCATGGGGTCCTGAAAGATCATCGACATCGAGACACCGCGGATTTTGTTCAAGTCGCGGGACCGCAAATTAAGGATTTCCTTATCCTTGTAGCGGACCGATCCGGTTGATGTGCCGTTCTTGGCCAAAAGCCCCATCAGGGACAGGAAAATCTGGGTTTTGCCCGAGCCCGATTCCCCGACAACGCCAAGCGTTTCGCCCGGATCAATGTGGAAATTGACGTTATTGACCGCCTCAACTTCACCGTCCGGGGTTTGAAACCGCGTAGAAAGGTTTTCGACAGTCAGAATATGGTTGGTTGTCATGATGTGTTTCCTTCCTGTCCTATCTGTCTTTCGGGTCCAGCGCATCGCGCAGGCCATCGCCGATGAAGTTGAAACAGAACAGTGTCAGTGCGAGGAACACCGCCGGATAAATCAGCATCCAGGTCGATGCTTCGATCACTTTTGCGCCTTCGGAAATCAGAACGCCCCAACTGGTCAGGGGCTCCTGCACACCCAGTCCAAGGAACGACAGGAAACTTTCCGTCAGGATCACTTGGGGAATGGTCAGTGTCATATAGACAATCACCGGCCCCAGAACGTTGGGGATCACATGGCGGAAAATGATTTTGAAGTTCGAAACCCCCGTGGCATGGGCGGCCTCAATGAATTCACGTCGCCGCAGCGAAAGTGTCTGACCCCGGACAATGCGCGCCATGGTCAACCATTCAACCGCGCCAAGGGCGACAAAAATCAAAAAGATGTTTCGACCAAACACCACCATCAACATGATGACAAAGAACATGAAGGGCAGGGAATAAAGCACATCGACAAACCGCATCATGATGCTGTCGATCTTGCCGCCGAAATATCCGGCGATGGCCCCATATGTCACCCCAATGATCAGTGACACGGCTGTTGCCAGAAGCCCGACGGCCAATGACACGCGCGCGCCATACAGCACACGGACAAACAGATCGCGTCCATTGCCATCGGTGCCAAAAATATGGCCGTTTTCCCAGTTCGGACCTTCCTGAATATATCCCCAGTCGATCTGGTCATAGGCATATGGGCTCAAAAGCGGCGCAATGATCGCAAGCAGGGTAATAATCCCCAGAATGATCATCGACCCGACAGCGGCCTTGTTACGAAACAGGCGGATGCGGGCATCACGCCACAGGCTGCGCCCTTCGATTTCCTTGGTCGCACCTGCGGATTGCAGCAGTGCTGTCTTTTCGGATTTATTCATCATCAGGGTGACTTCAGTTTGGGATCAAGAAGGCCGTAAACCATGTCGACCAGGAAATTCAGCATGATGATCATCACCGCATAGATAATCACCACCCCCATCACCAACGGATAGTCGCGGTTTAATGCGGCCTTGATGAAATAGGTGCCAATACCGGGCACACCAAAGATGCTTTCAATCACAACCGAGCCCGTCATTACCGCCGCGGTCGCGGGGCCGAGATAGGAAATCACTGGCAAAAGCGCACCCTTGATCGCATGACGGTTCACCACCAACTTTTCGCGCAGTCCCTTGGCACGTGCCGTGCGGATATAATTGGAATGCAGCACTTCGACCATCGAGCCACGCGTCAGGCGCGCGATATAGGCAATTTGGGGCAGGGCAAGGGCAATGATCGGCAAAATCTTGTACTGGATTTCACCATCCCCCCATCCTGCGGTCGGCAGGATCGCAAGATACAATCCAAAAACAAGCGACAGCAACGGCGCCATGACAAAGTTCGGGATAGCAATGCCGATCATGGCAATTCCCATCACGGCAAAATCAACCGCACTGTTTTGTCGAAGGGCGGCATAGGTGCCAAACCCGATCCCAAACACAAGGGCCAGGGCAATCGCACTTAATCCAAGCTGCATGGATGCCGGTGCGCCGGCCATGATCAGTTCAGCAACGGAAAAGTCGCGGATCTTGATCGACGGGCCAAAATCACCCTGTAAAAGCTTGCCGATATAAATACCGTATTGTTCGATCAGCGGTTTATCAAGGTCGTAGGCCGCCTTGATATTCTTTTCGATTTCGGGCGGAAGTGCGCGTTCCTGATCGAACGGGCCGCCCGGTGCAATACGCATCATGAAAAAGGCCACCGTGATCACGATGAACAGTGTCGGGATCGCGATCAGCAGGCGCCGAATGGCGTAAGATAACATGTTTCTCTCTCATCCCCGTCGGGGTGATCGCAGGCCTTGGGCGGGAGGAAGCCTTCAAAGCCTGCGATACCAAGGCGAAATTTACTCGGCGATGTCGAGCCAGCGGGTCAGGTGACGATCCGGGGCATTGTCGATCCAGCCCTTGATCTTTGGCGATACAAGCTGTTTCGAGACATAGTAGTAAATCGGGATGAAGGGCTGCGCTTCCATCATGATGGCTTCGGCCTGATGCATCAGGTCTGCGCGCTTTTTCAGGTCGCCTTCGTTTTCGGCTTCCAGCATAAGTTCGTTATAGCGCGGGTTATCGAACGCGGCATAATTCAGCGGCCCTGTGCGTTCTTCACCAAGGAACAGGAAGTTCTGTGCATCGTTGTAATCGGCAATCCAGCCTGCACGGGCGACTTCGAAATCACCAACTTTCAGGTCGGCATAATGGATTTTGCCTTCGGTGTTAAACAGGTCCGCTTCGACACCGATCTGTTTCCACATGTTTTGCGCCGCAATCGCGATACGCTTGTGGTTTTCCGACGTGTTGTAGCGCAGGGTGAATTTCAACGGATTGTCTGGCCCATAGCCCGCCTCAGCCATCAGTTTCTTGGCTTCTGCGACCTTCTCGCCATAAGGCAGGTCTTTCCATGAAACATAGGCCGGTTCGGTATAGTTGCCCGTTCCCGGTGGCACGAATGAATATGCCGGAAGTTCACCGGTTTTCAGAACCGCATCAGTGATGGCTTCGCGGTTGATGGCCATTGAAAGCGCCTTACGCACGCGCGGATCGGCGAACTTTTCTTTGTCGGTTCGGATCGCGTAATAATAAATGCCCGCATAGGGCGCGATGCGCAGGCTGTCGCTCAGATTGTCACGCAACCAGGAAATTTGTTCGGATGCGATGTCACGTGCAACGTCAAGCTCGTCCGCACGGAATCTGTTTTGCATCGCGGTGCGATCTTCGTAGGCATAATAAATGACCTCGTCGATCGGAACGTTCTTGGCGTCGTAAAATTCTTCGTTTTTGACCAGTTTGGTATGAACGTTCGGAACCCATTCAACCAGTTTGTAAGGACCGTTTACGACGATGTTTTCCGGCTTTACCCAGTCCTTGCCATATTTTTCCACCGTATGACGGGGAATGGCAAAGGCGGTCTGATGGGTCAATTGTGCCAGAAAATAAGGGGCTGGTGCCGTCAGCTTGACCTTAAGGGTATGGTCGTCAACGGCAGTTGCTGCGAGTTTCGCGCCATCTTTGCCGGTGTTGACGTCTTCGGCACCTTCAATGATGTACAAAAGCGACGCATATTCAGCACCCAGTGCCGGATCAAGAAGGCGTTGCCACCCTGCGATGAAGTCCTGTGCCGTGACCGGGGTGCCATCCGACCAGTTATGATCGCGGATTTTAAAGGTATATGTCATCCCGTCGTCTGAAACGGTCCAGCTTTCGGCCGCTCCGGGGACTGGCTGACCATCGGGGCCATATGTCAGAAGACCCAGTGACATATCATCGGAAACACGGCTGGTCTGAACGGTCGAGATGAAATGTGGGTCCATGGATTGTGGTTCGCCATCATTCCCGACCCGCAGAATCTTTTCGGCCTGCGCGTGGGTGGAGGACAACATGGTCATCGACCCGGCAATCAAGGCGGTCCCCAGCACAAAGGCTCGTGACGACTTTATCAGTCCGCTCACGAGACCTTTTGTGGTCATCGCATTTTGTGACATGTGAAATGTCTCCCTCAACAATTTTGATTTGTTGTGACGTACTCCCTGAAAGTACGTACGCAAAAATACTGAGGCTGCCATGCGTCAACTGCAAGTCGTGATTTCATATTGATGAAACAAATGGTGGAATTTTGCGCAATATTGTCCATTTCATAGCTGAACTTTGCGTAAACTGCGTAAGTTGACTGATAATCTAAACATGCACGACAAGGGCGACAATTTGGATATCAGGTCACTATTCGATGTTCAGGGAAATGTGATGTAACCCGGAAAAGTTGTATTTTTAGAGTGAAGTACTTCACATTCAAGGCGTTGGCGCTTAATGCCGGGTACGAATCGATGTTTGCCTTTTGGGAGTGGCACCCGGCAAATTGCGTTAAACATCGGATTCTAAAAGATCCGGATTGAGCCGCCCGGATAAGGGAATCAGGTTTTGTCTAAGGGGTTCAGTTCCAGAAAATCCTGCTTGTTGCCATACAGACAGGCAAAGACGGAAACCGTGACATATGGCGTTTATCTTCCCACATAGGCCGCGAGCTCATCGGGTGTTCCTTTGGGAAAGGCTTCTCGTAAAAAGTCGAGGAACGCCGACACGCGTGCGCTTAGCAATCGGCGAGACGGGTAGAGTGCCCACAAGGTGATTTCATTCCCGTCAACATCCCCCCACTGCACCAGCGTGCCATCGCTAATATCGTGTCTGACGAGCGACACGGGCAGACGTCCGACACCGACCCCTTTTCGCACGGCGTCCCGCACCATGACGAGCGATGACAGGCTCAGGACCGGATTGACCGCGATCCCCGATTGGCTCGTCGGTGTCTTCACATTCCAGATTTCGCCTTGGCGGGCTTGCCCCCGCACGACAGCTGGGGCCGCAGATCCATCTATCGGGCGCGGCAGGTCGGGGCTGGCAACGATCACCAGTCGGTCATGCAGGAAGGCTCTTCCAACCAGACTTTCATCGGGCTCCGGGTTGACCCTTATCACCAGATCATAGGCTTCCTCGATCATATCGACGGGCCGATCTTCGGTCGTGACTTCAAGTTGGACCCTCGGATACTTAAGGGCAAAGTCTGCGGCCAACTTACCCATCGCAGTCTGCGAAAACAGCAAAGGCGCACTGATACGAAGCCGTCCCCTCGGTTCGCGTCCACCTGAGGCTATTGCCGCAGTTGTTTCGTCGAGTTCGGTGAACAACTGGCTCGTCCGTTCGAACAGGGCTCTTCCTTCCTCTGTCAGCTTGAGTAGCCGTGCGCCGCGCTCGAACAAGCGCAGCTCAAGGCTCGCCTCGAGCTCTGCGACGCGCCGCGACAGTGTCGCTTTTGGGCGGCCGGTGGCGCGCGACGCTTTTCCAAACCCTTCGTGGCGGGCGACCAGATTGAAGTCAGCAAGAGCAAGAAGGTTCATATGTTCCACCAGTGAGACAGTATGTCTAAATATAGCGTCTATCGGTAAGAATGTGGATCATTAAATTGGGGGCAGTCAAATTACTTAACCAAGGAGATAACCCATGACCATTCTAATCACCGGTGCGACTGGAAATGTCGGTCGTAATGTCGTCGAACAACTTGTGAACCGTGGTGCCGATGTGCGTGCGTTGGTCCGTGATCCGTCTAAAGCGAGTTTCCCGATCAGCGTGGAAGTCGTCCAAGGGGACCTGCTTGACGTAGACTCACTGCGGCAGGCCATGTCGGGCGTCTCTACTCTGTTCCTGTTGAACGGGGTTGTCGCCGACGAATACACGCAGGCGCTGATTGCGCTTAACCTTGCCCGCGAGGCCGGGATTGAGCGGATTGTATATCTGTCGGTGATCCACAGCGATATCTATGTCAACGTGCCGCATTTTGCCGGCAAGTTCGGCGTCGAGCGGATGATCGAACACATGGGCCTCAGCGCCACCATCTTGCGCCCAGCCTATTACATGGATAACGAGATTACGATCAAGGATGTCGTCATTAATTATGGCATTTATCCGATGCCGATTGGCGAGAAGGGCCTTGCGATGATCGACGCGCGTGACGTCGGCGAAATTGCCGCGCTCGAACTGATCCGTCGTGAACAGTCAGCAACACCATTGCCGATCAATCGCATCAATCTCGTTGGTCCGGACACGCTGACCGGCAACGATGCCGCAGCGATTTGGGGCGATGTCCTTGGCCGTGCAATTGCTTTTCCCGGCAACGACACCGCCGGGTTCGAACAGAACTTGCGTCAGTTTATGCCAAGTTGGATGGCATTCGACATGCGCCTGATGGCCGAACGCTTCCTGACCGATGGCATGCTTCCAGACGTCGGTGACGTCGACCGGTTGACATCTATGCTTGGTCGTCCGCTGCGCTCCTATCGTGACTACGTTGCGCAAATCATTGGCTGATCGCCTCCATTCCAACACCACCGAAAAAGGACCATCGACATGATCTATTCGACTGCAACCGTCCCGGTGAACCCGGAAGGCGAGGCAAAGCTCACGCGCGAGCAGGTCTGGAAGGGCCTCGAACTGAAGGCCCGCGATGCGCGCCAATTCCTCCCGGCAGGCCTTTGCACCCGCTGCGACGTCACAGAGGAAAGTGCAACGCATTTCGTCCGCAACGCCACGATCGGCAGTGTCGACCTGCGCGAGATCATCACGTTGGAGCCGCAACACAAGGTCACCTTCTTTCAGGCGACGGGCCCGCGTGAAGGTGCCATCATCAATGAATTGTTCGAGGATGAGGCGGGCGACCTTCAGCTCAAATTCTATTGCTACCTCGGCCTGCGCGATAAGGCACCGAACGGCCCGGAGGAACAGGCAGAACAAGCACAGTTCGACAGCGATAAGGGCTACAAAGCAGCCCTTTTATCCACATTGAAGCGCACACGTGAAATGGTTGCTGACGGCAGGATTTGATCCTCGATACTCTCATCAACCAACAATACAAACAGCACACGTCACTGTAGTCTGGTCGGTCATTTTTAATGGCTGACCAGATTTTTTGGGGGCATGGCTTTAAGCTCCAGCAAATCCCACTTATTGCCATACAGGTCTTCAAATACCGCCACCGTGCCATAGGGTTCATGGCGTGGCTGTTCGAGAAATGGCACGCCGGCTTGGCGCATGCGGTCATAATCGCGGGCAAAATCATCGGTATTGAGGAAAAATCCGACCCGGCCACCCGTTTGATCGCCGATGATGCATGTTTGGCGCTCGCCACTTGCACGGGCCAGCAGAATGCGTGTTTCCTGTGCCCCCTTGGGGCCAACAATCACCCAGCGTTTGCCATCACCAAGATCGGTATCCTCAATCAAATCAAACCCGACCTTGTCGGTATAAAACGCAATGGCATCGTCATAATCGCGTACAACAAGCGTGATCAAACCAATATGGGGCATGGCGTTCTTTCCTGTTGGAAATAGGGGGAGCTGTAGGGTGGCGGCCTTAAATCAAACCAAGGGTCTTAAACGAATTATATCCGGCCTGACTGATGATGATGTGGTCATGGACGGCAATGTCCATCGCCTTGGCGGCCTCAACGATCTTGCGCGTTATCTCGATATCACCGCGTGACGGGGTGGCATCGCCACTGGGATGGTTGTGGACCAATATGATGGCGGATGCATGCAGCTCAAGCGCGCGTTTGATGACTTCGCGTGGATAGACCGGGGTATGATCGACGGTGCCGCGTTGATGGCATTCATCGGCAATCAGGCGGTTTTTACGATCAAGAAACAGCAAATGCAGTTCTTCGTTTTTCAAATGCCCGATCCGCACCCGGCAATAATCAATCAGCTGTTCCCAACTGGCAATCACCGGCAGTTCCATCGCCCGCTCACGCGATAAATGTTGTGCGCTGGCCTCGGCTATTTTAATCGCGGCAATGCCTGCCTCGCCAAGCCCCTTGGCCTTGTGCAAATCTTCGGGCCGGGCGGATAACACATTGGCAAAGCTGCCAAACTGCGCAATCAGCGATTTGGCCAGCGGTTTAACATCACCGCGCGGCATCGCCATGCACAGCATCAGTTCGAGCAACTCATAGTCAGCCAAGGCGGTCGCACCGCCCTTGATAAAGCGGTCGCGCAACCGTTGGCGGTGGCCGTGATAATGCGGTTTGGCGGATTTCGGTGTTGTGGCGTCTGCCGACGATGCAGGCAGGGGCGTATCGTGCTCGGAAACGGCTGGGGATGCCGGGCTCTGTATCGCAGAAGGGATGTCGCGGGCCTGATCAAAAAACACCCGCGTCCCGTCATCGATTTCAGAAGTCGGGGTCAAAGCAGCTTTGCGATTTTTGGTGTCGCTCAAATCTGCTTCCCCCGTTTACCCGTTACTCGGCTGCTTTGCCAAGATCATAGGGTGGTTTGTCCAGACCGGCCGGTGATCGGGTAAAGATTTCAAACCCGTCGTCGGTCACGCCAAGCGAATGTTCAAACTGTGAAGACAGTTTGCGGTCTCGCGTCACCGCTGTCCAGCCATCAGGTAAAATTTTACACGCATAAGTGCCCTGATTGATCATCGGCTCAATCGTAAAGATCATGCCCGGTTCCAGAACAAGCCCTTCGCCCGGCGTGCCGTAATGCAGGATATTCGGCGCATCATGAAACACCTGACCAAGCCCGTGACCACAGAAATCACGCACAACAGAGAACCGCTCACCTTCGGCATAGGACTGGATCGCGTGGCCGATATCGCCAAGCGTCGCACCTGGCTTAACCGCGTTAATCCCGCGCCAAAGCGCTTCATAGGTGACATCGACAAGACGCTGGGCCATGACTTTGGGCGTACCGGCGATATACATGCGTGATGTATCGCCATACCACCCATCAACAATGACCGTGACATCAATATTCATGATGTCGCCATTCTGAAGTTTCTTGTCACCCGGAATGCCGTGGCAGACCACATGGTTGATCGATGTGCAGATTGATTTCGGGAAGCCGCGATAATTCAGGCAGGCCGAAATCGAATTGTGATCGCGGATATATTCATCACACAGGCGATCAAGCTCACCCGTGGTCACACCCGGCACAACATGCGGGGTAATCATATCAAGCACTTCCGCTGCCAGCCGACCGGCGGCGCGCATGCCTTCAAATGCTTCGGGGCCGTGAAGTTTAACTTTTCCGTTCGCCACCCGAAATCTCCTTAAGCTCGGCTATAATGTCTATCGAATTTGTTGCACAATGACATAAAGCCAGACGGTCATATTGGCAAGGTTTGGCTGATATGCATCGGTCACCGATGCCTTACAGGTCCACAATCGGCAGTGGCTTATAAACCGAAACGTCGTTGGTGCTGATCGCACAGTCATAGGCAATCGCCTCAACCCCGTTTTCGCGCGCAGCCTTAAACCGATCGCCATAATGCGGATCAATATCGGTCGAAAGCGTAAACCGGTCACAATCGGTCCGCTGGATCAGGTAAAACATCACCGCCCGGTGGCCTTCGGCGACCATATCGGTCATTTCATCCAAATGCTTTGCCCCGCGTGCAGTGACGGCATCGGGGAATTCGGCCAAACCGGGGACGTCTTCGTCACGTTTAAGATGGACGTTTTTGACTTCGACATAACAAAGCCCGCGGTCTGGATCAGACAGCAGGATATCAATCCGCGAATTCTTGCCGTACTTCACTTCGCGTTTCAGGGTTTCATACCCCGACAGTTCGGGAACCAGACCGTTCAAAATGGCTTCTTCGACAATCGCATTGGGGTGGGATGTATTGATCCCGATCCATGCATCCCCGATCTGGCACAGCTCCCAGCTATATTTCAGTTTGCGTTTGGGATTGTCTGATTGCGACAGCCAGACATCAATGCCCGGCTCCTTAAGCCCGATCATCCCACCCGGATTGGCACAATGCGCGGTAATAACCTCCCCGCTATCAAGTTCAACATCGGCCAAAAACCGTTTATAGCGTTTGATCAGCGTGCCGTGGATCAGCGGGGTTGGAAGATGCATCGTTGGCCTTTCGGGGAAACTGTCCTGACAGGAACTGTCATGTGATTTCTAAAACATGCTGCCAATTTCACGGCAATCGCGTCATACATCAACCCCTTACCGCTCAAAACCGCCAGAGGATTGAAAATTGCGCCAGACCCTTCGCGCTAAAGCCATTGCCGTTTGCGACAAAAAGATCGCGCAAAAAGGCGAAAATGTCGGCCTGTCATTCTATGCGTTTTTTGCCAACCGCAATGATGATCCGGATAGGTTGATGGAGGCCGCCACATGGTGGATCAAAACCCACCAGCTTGATCATTTCGAAAAGGCCACCAAAATCCGCGAGATGATTCAAATGGGCCAATAAGTCTTAGTTTTTTGGTTCCGGCTTGTCTGGAACGTCACCAAGGAAATCCACCAGACTGACCTGACCGGAACCCCGGCGGAGCGGCTTTGGCTGGCTTTCATCTGGTGCCCAGCCGGTCAGATAGATCACCTGAAACTTGGCATGCACCCGGCCATCGTCGCGGCCATGGCGTTCGTGATAGATCGCCGCCGCACGGGCAAGCGTACTGCGCTTGGTGAACTTTTTGGACCGTTTGGCGACAATGTTGCTTTCGCCCATCCCCGAAAGGTCGCGCATCAGTTTAAGCGCATCGGGATAATCAATCGTGATGTCATCTGCATCGACCACCGGCAGGGCAAAGCCGCTGCGTTGAAGCAATGCCCCGGCATCTTTGACATCGACAAATGGCGATACGCGCGGCGATACGCCGCCTTCTTCTTCGGCCTCGGCTGTCATCAGGGCTTCGCGCAGGTCTTTAAGCGTCTCCCCACCCAGCATAGACGCCAGAAACAACCCATCGGATTTCAGCGCACGTCGGGCCTGAAGCAACATGCCCGGCAGATCATTGACCCAATGCAGGCTCAAGTTCGACAAGATCAGATCAAGCGATCCTTCGGCAAAGGGCAGGAATTCTTCATCGGCCACCATGCTCGATCGGCCATTAAGATCACGGGCTGCCTTGGCATAACGATACGAGATATCAGCTTGATGCAATGTCTCAACCCGGCTGCTTGCGGCAAGGATCTGTGCCAACTCACCACTGTGACAGCCAAGATCAACCGCACGCGGGAAGCTGCGCGTGGTGTCTTCAAGCCGGTCGGCCAGCCGGTCGGCGGTTTCGGCAAACAGGAAGTTGAACTCGGACGCGCGCGATGCGGCGCGGTCGCGGCGCAGTTTAAGGATATGACGATCAAAGACCGTGATCGGATCGGCCATGGGGCGGGAAGCTCCGGCAAAGTCGTTTCAAATGTTACGACCTAGATAGAGTGTCCCGCCCCATGGCGCAATCGAAGATCGGCCTTAAAGTTCCAATATGAGCGGCGCATCACCGTCGGTTTCGGACGCGGCGGGCATAGCACAGCAGATCAGGGCCTCGTCGGGTTTAAAGGTCGCACTGGGGTGCGTTTTATAGGTCACGCGACCTTGTAAAATTTTGGTCCGGCATGTACCGCAATTCCCGCCGCGGCAGCTGGCTTCGGGGGCAAGCCCGGCGTCCTCGGCAAGTTCAAGCAGCGTCTTGTCGGCGTCGGGTTGCCAGATGGCCGTCTGACCGGATTTTGCGAATTCGACCTGTGTTGCTTTGGAGCTCGCCGGGGCGAGTTCGGGCAATTGGTCATTGGCATCAAGGCTTCGTTGCAGCGATGCGGGGCCAAAGGCCTCGGCATGGATGCGGTTGTTGGTAATGTTCAGCCCGCGCAGGCCATCATACATCGCCTGCATGAAGGGCGGCGGCCCGCACAGATAAAAATCAAAATCATCAAACGGCAGCAGGGACCGAAGCAAGTTCATGTCGATATGACCTGATGCCTCGTAATCCTTGCGTGGTTCTGCCCCATCTGCATCGGCCAGAACCCGGACAAGGCGAATGTTGCCCTGTGCGGCCTTCACAAGTTCAATGATCTCGCTGTCAAAGGCCCGGTCTGCCAGACTGCGGGCAGAATAAAACAGCCATGTCGGACGGAAACCGCGCGTGCGCAGTCCTTCATAGACAATATGGCGCAGCATCGAAATCATTGGTGTAATGCCAATGCCACCTGCCATCAGAACCACCGGCCGCTTTGCGTCGGCATCAAGGTGAAACTCGCCGGCTGGTGCCCGCGCCTCGATCACATCGCCAACGCGCAGGGTGTCATGCAAGTGGCTTGAGACAACACCTTCGCGCTTTACGCTGATGCGATAGGTATCATCCGATGGCCCATTTGAAAGCGTATAGGTCCGGATCAACGGCGTGTCCGTACCGGGTATCTGCACACGGATCGGTAAATGCTGCCCCGCTTTGTTGGGTAAAGTGCCATTCTGATCTGCCGGTTCAAGGTGGAACGATTTGATCAGGTGGTTTTCCTCGGTAATCCGGGCAATTTTGAACGGACGCCAGCTTTTTGCCGCCTCAATGGCCGCAAGGTTCCGTGCCGCACTTTCCCAATCACCGGTCAGAAGGCTGTTGGGCGATGCACCGTCCGCTTGATCGCGCCAGCGTATCGGCAGGGCAGAGTCCCTGAAAACCACCTTGCGCGGGAAAACACGCCACAACCGTTCAGCCCCCTGAAAGGCGGCGATTTCCGGCCCTTCGACAATGACGTCGGCATCGCCGGTGATTTGCAGGACATTGCCCGTGTTAAAATCGGTAAAGATCAACCCTGCCTTCGGGTTGGTCAGGATATTGCCCAGCGTGTTGAAAAACAGGTTTCCGGCAAAATCGGGAATGGTCAGGGTGCCGTCGGCGTCTATGTGGACAAACCCGGCTTTGCCGCCGCGATGGGACACATCGACTTCGCGTTTTTTTCCGGCACGATCAACATAGGTTGCAACAAAAAAGGTGTCGGCAGCGGCAATGATCGCCCGCGCCCGTTCATCAAGTTCTGCCGACGTTTCGGGGGATGACAGGGCAGGGGCAAGTGGATCACGGATGAATTCAAAATCGCGCAGATGGATATACTGCGGGCAATTGCCATAGCTGTGCCCGACCTCGATGGTAAAGTGATCATCGGAAGAATGCGCAATTGTACCGTTCATACGGTTACGCCGTCTGGTATGCAGTTCAATCCCGATCATGCCGATCGCCGTGCCGTCACCTATGCCGGCATCCGCAGGATCGGTCGCATCGCGCGGGATGTTGACCGAAAGATGATGGGGATCGGGTGAGCTGAGAAATCCGGGGTGGTTGGCGCGAAGGGTTGCCCAGACATCGCCCGCATCATCCACCGTGCCAAATACGGCAAAGGGCAGTTGCGGATAGAACTGACGATGTTGATCAATCAGATGATCACGCAGCACACGTTTGCCCATCTCGGCCATCTTTGTCTCGACACCGACCAACTGTTGCATGTGGATCTCGCCCTCATGCCACGGGCCGGGCGTGTCCGCACCTGACGGCGTGAATTGGACGGGGGCGGAAGATGGGATTTTTGAGGGCGATGCACTGCGCGTGTTCATGACTGTTTCCTTTTCGAAGGACGAGGCTCAGGGCCGGTCTTGGGGCAGGGGGAGTTTGAGCGGGGGCACAAACACAGTGAAAGACCGGCCCGGCCCGTCAGATCGCCGTACGAAGACCGGCGACTGTTTGCTCAAACGCGACGAAACCGGGCAGGGCTTCAACCCGCTTCAGCCACGAGCGCACATTGTCATAGGCGGCAAGGTCAACATTGCCTTCCGGTGCATTGGCGATATAGCTGTAAAGCGCGACATCGGCGATGGTCGGATGATCAAGCGCGATCCAGTCATTGCCCGAAAGCTGTTGCTCAATCTGGGCAAGGATGGCATGGGCGCGTGCAATGACTTCTTCTGCATTGAACGGCGCGTTAAACATCGTGATCAGGCGCGCTGCACAAACGCCATAGGCAATCTGCCCGGCCGCAACCGAAAGCCATTTCTGAACTTTTGCGGCACCTTCGGCGTCTTCGGGCAGCCAGTCCGTGGCACCAAGCTTCTTGGCGACATAGGTCATAATGGCAATTGAATCGGCAATCACGACATCGCCATCTTCAAGAACCGGCACCTGCCCAAGCGGGTTCAGCTTAAGGAATTCCGGTGATTTATGTGCGCCGTTTGGTAAATCGACAATGCTTACCTCGTGCTCAACACCCAGAAGGCTCAGGAAAAGATGGGCACGGTGGGCATGACCCGAAAGCGGGAAATGATGCAGTTTCATGATCGCGATCCTTTTCGTGAACACTGTTTATGGAATGATCCGATCATGATTGTTGCCTCATCATTAAGGAATATGGTTTTATGGGAATTCATTGTTCCGAAAGATGGAATAATTAGTCAGCGGTCGGGAAAGCATCATGGATCGATTTCAGGCAATGAGGATTTTTGTCCGCGTCGTCGAAGCCCGAAGCTTCGCCGAAGCTGCGCGGCAATTACATTCAAGTCCACCCGCAGTCACACGCGCGGTGGCATATCTTGAAGAAATCACGGGTGCTCGGCTTCTGACCCGAACAACAAGATCGGTGACCCTGACCGAACCGGGCGCGCGCTATTATGCCGATTGCAAACGCCTGCTTGCTGCGCTCAGTGAGGCCGAAGCCGCCGCAGGGGGCGAGTATGCCAAGCCGAGCGGCACATTGACGATCACCGCCCCGGTCCTGTTCGGGCAGATGTATGTTTTTCCGATTTTGGCCGAATTCCTTGATCTTTATCCCGAGATGCGCGGCCATGCGCTGTTGCTTGACCGGATTGTCAATATTGTCGACGAAGGGATCGATATTGCCATTCGCATCGGTCACATGGCCGACACATCCATGAGCGCGATCAAGGTTGGAACCGTGCGCCATGTCGTTTGCGGTTCACCGGACTACTTTGTACGACATGGCCGGCCACAGGTGCCCGCAGACCTTGGGACGCATAAGATTATTGCATCGACCGGATCCTCGATACCCCTTGACTGGCAATTTGGCCGGGATCAGAAAATCAACCTTTCCGTCACAGCACGTCTACAGAGCAATTCGATTGCAGCCGGCCGCCAGGCAGCAATTGACGGCTGGGGACTACTGCGTCTGCTGTCCTATCAGGCGGTCCCCTATGTTCAGGATGGGTTGCTTGACGTGGTTCTAACTGAGTATGAGCCCGAACCACTGCCGATCCATATTGTCCATCCCGAAGGCCGCCATGCATCCGCCAAGGTGCGTTCCTTTATCGATCTGGCGGTGGATCGCCTGCGGGCAGACGCGCGCATTAATTAGGAAGGCGCATTTTAGGGTCAGGCCCTGGTCCCGACACATGCTATATTCCGGTTCCAGTTCAGTGTTTTGGGGCATCTGTTGGGAATTTCATCGTCGCAAATTGGCCGTGCCATCGGCAATGTGGTGCAAATCGGGTTGCGAACCGTTTTACCACCGCGTTGCGGCGGATGTGGGGAAATGACCGACACCACCCATGCGGTCTGTGCCGATTGCTGGGCCGGATTGCGGTTTATCACCGCTCCACAATGTGCATGCTGTGGATATCCGTTCGAACTCGATGTTAGCGCTAACATCGAGGCTATTAGCCAAGACGCGGATGGTAAAACCCTGTGCGGTAACTGCCATCAAAAGAAACCGGCCTTTGATCAGGCACGTGCGGCCTTGGTTTATGACGATCATAGCCGCGAGTATCTTTTGCGGTTCAAGCATGCGGATCGTACCGATTTAACCCCGCTTTTGGCCCGCTGGATGTTTCAGGCCGGACACGATATGTGGGGCGATGCAACGTTGATTTTACCGGTCCCCTTACATCGTCGTCGTTTGTTATCGCGGCGCTACAATCAGTCGGGGCTTTTGGCGGAAAGGCTTTCGCGTCACACCGGAATTATTTGGGATGGTTTGGTATTGCGGCGGGACCGCAATACACGAAGCCTTGGCGGATTGGGGCCATCTTCGCGCAAACGCGAGGTCGGCGGGGCTTTTCGCATTGATGAAGCCCGCGCAGGTCGTCTTGGTCTTGCCGGGGCCAATGTTGTTTTAGTCGATGATGTGCTGACAACCGGGGCAACCGCCAATGCCTGTGCCAGCAGTTTAAAACGGGCCGGGGCCATGCACGTATCCGTGATCACGGTTGCACGTGTCGTGCGATGACGCGGTGCAGAATTTCTGATATACAGCCCTCATCCAAACTGAATTTCACGCCATATCATGCGTTGGTTTCCCGGATTGCCGGGCGATTAAAGGCGATTGGCGGATAGAATAAGGAAGATAACCACATGGCAAAAGTTGAAGTGTATGCCACCGAATGGTGCCCGTTCTGCAAACGCGCGCGTAAGCTTCTGGAAGAAAAAGGTGCCAAGTACCAGCTGATCGACGTGATGATGGAGCCACGGCGCAAAAAGGAAATGATGGACCGTGCAAACGGAAAACATACCGTGCCGCAAATCTTCATCAATGACGAACATATCGGCGGCTGTGACGAACTGATGGCGCTAAACGCCAAGGGCGATCTGGACACCAAGCTGTCTGCATAAGCTCAAGATTCTAGGTCCTGACCCTGGATGACTAAATCGGGTGGCAATGATCGTTGCCACCCGTTTATTTTTTGATGTCGGATACGGCTTCAAGCGTTTTGCGAAATTCCGCAAATGCCGGGGTTTCAAATCCCGGGCGGCAGGCTAGGACAGTATCAACAGTCATGAGCGGATGTTCCTTGACCGGGCCAAGATGGCGCATCAGATCAACGACGCTGCGTGGCATGATGCTGATGCATGATCCTGCTGCTGTGCAGGCAAACATTGCGTGATAGGAACCGACTTCCTGAACCGCGAAATGTTCCTTGATTGATCCAAAACCGGTCAACCATTCCTCCGCCAGCATGCGATAGGTGCAGCCCGGTGCAAAGGCGGCCAATGCTTTTGGTTTGATATCGCTGGCGTGGCGGATATCGGGATGTCCGGGCGGCAACAGCAGAACCAGCTGTTCGCGAAACAGGGCGTGCGTATCAAGTGTTCCGGGTTCCAGCCACCATTCACCCGACGGAACTGCAATCAGCGCGCAATCAATACGCCGCGCCAGAAGGGCATCGATAAGCTGGCGGGTGGGGGCGGTTGAAAGTTCGATTGTGACGTCGGGCCATGCCTTGTTATATGCCGCAAGTGGCACGGGAAGGCGGCTGGCAACCGTGCTTTCCATTGATCCGACCCGCAAGGTTCCGCAAGGAGCCGACGGATTAACTACCTGTCGGGCTTCATCGGCAAGGTTCAGGATGCGATCCGCATATTCCAGAAAAGTTTCCCCTTCCTGTGTCAGCAACATGCGTTTTTTATCGCGTTGAAACAGGGCAACACCGATTTCTGTTTCGAGTTGCTGGATGCGCGTGGTGACGTTTGACGGCACCCGGCCAAGCCGTTCGGCTGCGCGTGTAATTCCCTGTTCTTTTGCGACGGTGCGAAAAATTGCCAGCGATGCGTGATCCATCGTGAGTTCTCCAGTGCAGAATTTTCTTGAATTTATATTCATTGTTAAAGAATATATGTCAATCTTAATTCTGAATTTATGAAGGATGGTTGTGCCTGATGGTACGAAAACCTCCGGGAGGATTGAAATGCTGGGTACGCTTGGTGTGACATTGCCGATTGTACAGGCCCCGATGGCCGGGGTTTCTACCCCGGCACTTGCCGCGGCGGTTTCCAATGCAGGGGGCTTGGGATCGATTGGTATCGGCGCGACTGATCCGTCCGGTGCGCGCAAAATGATCGAAGAAGTGCGTGCTGCGACCGACCGCGCCTTTAACGTTAATGTGTTCGTGCATGAAACACCCCAACCGGACCGGGCGCGCGAAGCGGCGTGGCTCGACGCGTTAATGCCGTATTTTGACGCGTTCGGTGCACCGCCGCCGTCAAGTTTGCGCACCATCTATAAAAGCTTTACCGATGATCCGGAAATGCTCAAACTTTTGATCGATATGAAACCTGCTGTGGTCAGCCTGCATTTCGGATTGCCGTCTGCCGATGCGATTGCGGCCTTAAAGCAGGCCGGGATCATGCTGTTTGCGACGGCCACCAGTCTGGACGAGGCACGCAAGATTGAGGCGGCGGGCATTGATGTCATTGTTGCGCAGGGGATTGAGGCGGGCGGTCATCGCGGCGTTTTTGACCCGCATGCGCACGATGATGGTTTGGGGACCATCGCATTGACCCGTCTGCTGGTACGCCATTGCACTTTGCCGGTTGTTGCTGCGGGCGGCATCATGGATGGTGCGGGGATTGCGGCGGTACGTGATCTTGGCGCCGTTGCTGCCCAACTGGGGACGGCATTTATCGCATGCCCGGAAACCTCGGCCGATGACGGATATTGCAAGGCGCTTATGGGGGATGGTGCATATCATACCCAACTGACATCGCTGATTTCCGGGCGTCCGGCCCGTGCGATTGCAAACCGCTTTACGGCTTTGGGCGATGTTTTGGACGTCGCCGTGCCATCCTATCCGATTGCTTATGACGCGGGAAAAGCATTGAATGCCGCCGCCAAGGCACAGGGCGAATATGGCTTTGGGGCGCAATGGGCCGGGCAGGGCGCGCCGCTTGCACGTGCGATGCCCGCAGCCGAGCTTGTCGCGACCCTGATGCGGGAGTTCGACAGGGTGGATCGGGGCTAGGGTCCTGACCCTGAAGTCCCGTCAAAAATCAAAACCCCCAATCAAGATGACCGGGGGTTTTGTTGGTGGTGGCACGGGGGATTGGGTTTATTGGGAAAACATCTGTTCCATTTCCTTGCGAAACGCGATGGCGGGATCATGAACATCAAATTCAACGTCATCCCATGTCAGAACCTGATCGCAGGCAACCGCGCGTTTGATTTTCAAATGATGGGCAAGGCCAATGGGAAGGGCGTTGCGGGCGCGAGATGTGACGGCAGGCATCAATTTGCCATAGACCGTATAGCCGCCTTCACCATCCAGCATGTCACCAACCGCAAGGTCGCGTTTGGCGGTGGCAACCGCATCACCGGACCAGACACGCGATGATCCGGTGGCCTCATGGCGGAGTGCCGCGGACGCCACCGAAATACCAAGTTCAAGGCCAATCAGGTGATAGGGTTTATACATGGTGGAATATTGGCCGGTAGGATCGGTGAGTAAGCCATATTCGGAAAAGCAGCGTGCGACATAATCACTCGGTGCTTCAAACGTGACATAAACGCCCCAGCGCAGATCACGAAACACCGGGCGGGTATCGCGTTCAAGGCTGGACACCACCTCGACCGTGCCTTTGCGGTCCAGAATGCCGCCACTTTCACGCGGGCATAAAAGACGCGGCAAATCATCAACCCCGCAGGCCGGGAATTGCAGCCCGCAGTCTTGGGGGATGAGATCGCAGGCGTTGGACACCGCCGCCATTTCGATGGCCGATTTGGTGCCATCGAGGAAGCTGTTGAAAATTTGCGGGTTCATGCCGCCCGCCTTGGCCTGATCAGGTGTAAGGCCATAATGGGTCCAGACATCATCAGGGGTGACGTGATGATAAATCGGCAGGTACTTTGTGCCCTTGCCCGCACAGATAACCGACAGGCCCACCGCGCGTGCCCAATCAACCATCTCGGCAATCAGGGCCGGTTGATCGCCATAGGCCATGGAATAAACCAGACCGGCGGCCTCGGCCCGTTTGGCCAAAAGCGGCCCGGCAAGGACATCGGCCTCGACATTGACCATGACGATATGGCGGCCATGCTCAATCGCCTTTAACCCAAACCGGATGCCTGCGGCCGGACTGCCGGTGGCATCAATGATGACTTCAAGCCCGTCGGCCTCAATCAGCGCATCGGCGTCTTCGGTCAGCCACGTGGTGCCGTTTTTAAGGGCCGATGCCGGATCGGGCGCGCCATATTGCTCCGCCGACCAGCCGACCCGTTTAAGGGCGTCTTTGGCGCGGGCTATGCTGAGATCGGCAATGCCCAAAACGTGATAGCCCGGATGATGCCCGGCCTGACTTAAAAACATTGATCCGAATTTACCCGCCCCGATGATGCCAACCCGGACCGGATTGCCATCATCGGCACGTTTACGCAGTTTTGCGTCGAGATTCATGTCTGTCTCCAGCGGCGATATTATGCAGCAGATCGTTTGGCGACCAACTCATCAAGGCAGTCATCGGCAAGTGGCGTGATCGGGGTAAAGTCCCGGTGCGCGATCCACGGTTTGCGATTGAACGCCCGGATGTGGTTGGACACCGCACAGAGGCTGAGATAGACAATCGTTCGGTCAAACGGGCTGATGTTGGGCGGGCTGGCATGAACCAGATTGCCATGGAACATCACAACCGATCCAGCCGGACCAACCGGGGCTTCGCAGCCGCCATCTTTTGCCAGTTCGGTCACTGTTTCGCGATCAAGTGTCCACAGCGGATAGGACGTGGTTTCAAGGTCGTGTCCGGCTTTAAGCACACCGGCCTTGTGGCTTTTGGGGATAAACAAAAGCGGGCCGTTGGCCGGGGTAACGTCTTCGAGGAACAGGGCAATGTTAAAGGCGCGCGGTTCGGGCATTTCGTCATCGCGCTGCCAGGTGCCGTAATCCTGATGCCATTGCCAGACCGCACCATCAAAGGCGGCTTTGGCGTTGATTTTGTATTGATGCATGTAGACCTGTTCATCGAGGAACTGTTCAACAGGTTCAATCAGGCGGGGATGGGCGCCAAGGCGGCGGTGGGCATCATTATAGGTGTGCGCGGCAAAGGCCGTTCGGGCAACACCGGATGTCTCGCGCCAGACCTCTTCGCGGTCGGAGGCATAAATCTTGCGGGCTTCGGACAGAAGCAAGGCGGCTTCGTCGCGGGAAAACAGTTCGGGTAGAAAAACAAAGCCCTTTTCGCGAAATTCGGCAAGTGCCGTTTCGTTGAGTTTCATGATGTTTCCTCCGATCCGCACAGTGTTGTTTTTATGGTGCGGCTGATGCCCGGTTGCGGGCGGTTAATTTGTTTGGGTTTGGCGGTCCTTCATATTCGAAATCAGGCGGAGCTTGGCATTGTTGCTATGGTTAATGGCAAGCTGTTGGGCACGGTCGCCATCGCCGGCACAGATCGCGTCGGCGATGGCTTCATGTTCCGTCCAGATCGGATCTCGGGACGATCCGCTCTGAAGATAGGCATGCATAACACGCCGAATTTGCAGCCAGACGGCTGCAGATGCCTCGGGCAATAAGGGATTACCCGAAAGGCGGTAGATCGTTTGATGGAATGCGACATCGGCTGCAACAAGGTCTGCGGTGTCGCCGCTGCCCAGAGCGTGGTGTCCCTGTTGTATGGCAGCCCGCAGAGCCGATTTCCGGTTAACATCCAAGGATTGAGCCGCAAGACGGGCCGCGAGCCCGTCAAAGGCTTCTCGCAGGTCATAAACGTGACGGACCAGATTGGCATCCACTTGGGAAACGCGGTAGCCGCGCCGCCCCATTGGTTCAACCAGTCCGTCACGACGCAGCAACCCCAGAGCTTGCAACACTGGTTGCCGCGAGACATTGAGCTCCTCGGCAATAGCTTCCTGACGCAAAGGCGTTCCGGGAGGGAGAGCGCCAGAACACAGCGCATCGACCAAACGGTCGTGCACTTCGTCAGTCAGACTTTTGCGACCGGAAAGAGGTTCCATCTTCAATCCTTCTTAGGTGTACGGAATACTGTATACACTAATTCGGCGTCGCGAAAGAGGGAATTTCCCGATGGGATGATTAGTCATAAATCATGAATAATCATCCTGATTATGTGTTTTAGGTGAAAAGTCTTTGCGGCGGTTCAGAGCCTGGTCATCGACACGGATGATCGTGGGTTTATATTTGTATGAGTGATACCAAATGAGACTTGCCGCCTCGGACTGACATCTCCATCATCATAGGGATGATCGTAAAAAGGAGATTGCGTCATGACCCGTTTCATTGCTGCCTGCGTTCAGGTCAATTCCCGTGATGATATGTCCGATAACCTTGCGCGTGCGGCGACCTATGCCCGCGATGCGCATGCGGTTGGGGCGCGGTTGATCGCATTTCCTGAAAACGTATCAATGATGTCGTTTGGCGGGGAAAATGTCCGTGCGGCGGCCTTCCTTGAAGACGAGCATCCCGGACTGGCGTTTTTTGGTGATTTGGCCGTTGAATTGAACTCCACCCTGATTGTCGGATCGCTACATGTAAAAGCGCGCGACGAGGATCGGGTGGCCAATCGCTGCTTTGTGATCGGCCCGGATGGCAATATCATCATATCATATGACAAAATCCATATGTTCGATGTCGATCTGGCCAACGGGGAAAGCTACCGCGAAAGCAAAACATTCCGCCCCGGCGATGCGGCCCGAATGGCTGACACCGACTATGGCAAGATCGGGGTTTCGATTTGCTATGACGTGCGGTTTCCCCATCTGTTTCGCGATTACGCCAAGGCCGGGGCAAAGATACTCAGCATTCCAGCCGCCTTTACCCGCACCACCGGGCAGGCGCATTGGCATACGCTTTTAAAGGCACGCGCGATTGAAAATGGCTGTTTTGTCATTGCGGCTGCGCAGTGCGGGGAGCATCCGGGCAACCGGCAAACATTTGGTCATTCGCTGATCATTGATCCGTGGGGCAATGTTTTGGCCGATGGCGGGACCGATCCCGGCTTTATCACCGCCGAGATCGATCTGGACCGGGTGGACGAGGTGCGGCGCATGGTGCCGTCGCTTCAAAACGGGCAGACCTATCAACCGTGCTAGGGCATCGGGCATGGGGTTGGGCTGAAGACGTCAGGAGTAGCTGACTATTTCAAACTCGATGCCGTCTTCATCATCGAAATAAAACCGGCGACCGGGTTCGTAGTCGGCGTGGTTTTTGGTTTGATAGCCAGATGCCTTGATCCGTTGTTCGGTGGCATCAAGATCATCCACCACAATCGCCACATGGTTCAGACCCCCACGGGTTTCATAGGAACTTTCGGAGCCGTCATTTGGTCTGCCCGGCGAATAGAGTGCGACGTAGCTGGATGTGTTGCCAACATGATAGGTCGTGCCATCATGGATCGCGGCCCCATGCCAGCGGATATGCCAGCCAAACCAGTCACACAGCCGCTGTGCGGTTTTGGCCGGATCGGAAACGGTGAAATTCACATGTTCGAGAAATGCTTCAGCCATGGCGGTTCTCCTTATTTGAAGGGTTAGCTTATTCCTTTGTCCTAATTCCTCAAGTTAAGTTGAGGTCAAATGTTTTTTGACATTGTTTTTAAGGGGAAGTTTTAGGGGTGCGTCGTGAAGATCACGCAAGCTCACGAAACAGTGTCGCAACGTCATTTCGATTTTATCGCCCCATCGGTCAATCTTTGGACATGGCGTAAATTCAACCGGAGAAACTGGGAAATGTTGAAGCGATTTTTGATGAGTTCGGCAGTGCTTGTTGCCATGTCGGGGGCAGCGATTGCCGGTGAGCAATATGTTGATGAAACCGGCTTTGCGATTAGCGGTTATGACGCGGTGGCCTATTTCAATTTGCCGCAAAAAGATCCCGGCATGATGCAGCCCCATGCCGTGCCGGGCCGGGCGGATATCACCGCGGACTATAATGGTGCGACATGGGCGTTTGCCAGTGCGGAGAACCGCGACATGTTTCTGGCGGACCCGGAAAAATACGCCCCGAAATATGATGGCCATTGTGCCTATGGCGTTGCCAAGGGCGGCAAGGTGCCTGCCAATCCGAACCTGTGGCGGATTGTCGACGGGGAACTTTATCTTAACATCACCCCGGCGGTGGTTGGGTTCTGGAATGAGGATATAAAGGGCAACATCAGCACCGCCGAAGGCAATTGGTCCGGTCTTGAGGCCAAGGATGCCTCGGGAAAAAGCTGGACTGCAATCAGTGATAATGACGGGACCTATGACGGTCCTGCACCGATAAAATAGGTGTGGAAGCGTTACCAGACCGAATGAGACCCTAAAAAGAAACAAGCCAACTGCGATATGCAGCTGGCTTGTTTTTATAGGTCATGTGTCTGGTGCGATTAGCTGGCGATTTCGCCGCCATCCTGCTTGGTAATAGCGACAACGGATGGACGCGGAGGCATGCCATCGGCAAAGTCCGGCCAGCGCGTGCTTGGCGCGTCAAATGTCGAGCCATCCGCAGGATGCTGGACCGCAACAAACAAGGTCGTCCCGTCCGGGGTGAATTCAGGACCGCACATTTCAGCGCCTTCCGGGCAAGCAAAGAAGAACTTGGTCAAGGCCCGGCCCGCACCAGATACGTCGGTTGCATGCATGCCGTCCGGAATATCGGATTTTGGCGCGCCGTCGGTTGAAATCCACAAGCGTCCCTTGTGGTCGACGGCCATGTTGTCGGGGCAGGAAACCCAGCTTTCGGCACCGGGATGATACGACGATTTGTCTTCTGAATTTGCCGGATTACCACCCAGAAGGAAGATATCCCAAGTGAAGGTATCTGCGGTGTGATCGGCATCCTTGCCCATACCACCCGGAGGGGTCAGTTCGAGAACGTGACCATGGATGTTTTCAACGCGCGGATTGACGATATTGGCTTCTTTGCGTTTTGAGTTGTTGGTCAGCATGACATAGACCTTGCCATTGACCGGGTTGGGTTCGACATCTTCGGGGCGGTCCATCTGGGTTGCGCCCAGAAGGTCAGCTGCACGGCGCGTTTCGATCAGAACATCGGCCTGACTGTTAAAGTCGTTTTGGGCTGTCAGCGGACCATCACCGTGAACCAGTGG
This sequence comes from Thalassospira sp. GB04J01, assembly GCF_000751115.1. Lineage (NCBI taxonomy): Bacteria > Pseudomonadati > Pseudomonadota > Alphaproteobacteria > Rhodospirillales > Thalassospiraceae > Thalassospira > Thalassospira sp. GB04J01. The sequence goes on from NZ_CCDX020000014.1 coordinate 151,661, forward strand.
CATCCAGTTTACGTTGCCATCTTCGTTGAATTTGGCAACGTAAAGCGTGCCGTCTTCAAGAATGTCCATATTGGCGGCGCGGTCATTCGGATTGAATTTTTTCGATGCGACAAATTTGTACAAGTAATCGAAACGCTGATCATCCCCGGAATAGGCGACAACCGAGTTGTCTTTGTTGAGGATGACGGTAGCACCTTCGTGCTTGAAGCGGCCAAGGGCGCTGCGTTTTTTGGGCGTTGAGGTCGGATCATACGGATCGATCTCGACCATCCAGCCGAATTTGTTCGGCTCGTTCGGTTCTTTTTCCACATTGAAGCGGTCGAAATATTTGACCCAGCTGTACCAACTGTCCGTGCTGATGCCCAGTCGCTTGTAATTGCGTTCTTCGTTGGTTTTGCTGATGTCGCCACCAAAGTATCCGTTGAAGTTTTCCTCGGCGATCAGGATCGTGCCCCAAGGGGTTTTGCCGCCAGCACAATTGTTAAGTGTGCCGATAACCCGCGTGCCGGTTGGATCACTGCTGGTTTTTAGGCGGTCATGGCCTGCGACCGCACCCGTAATGACCATTTCCGTATCAAGAGCAGAGATGCGACGTGCATATTTCGATCCGTCGATGACCTGCCACGTGCCGCCGGTTTTTTTGACTTCAACGACGGAATGCCCGTGGGCGGCAATTTCATGGAGTGCCTGTTCCTGAGACACGCCCATCGAATCTTTGAGGCCCGGCCACATCAGTTCGGCGTTGGTATATTCATGGTTGACGCATAGCAGACCATGATCGGAGCTATCAGAACCAACCGGCAGCGGCATGAACGCGATGAAATCGTTATTATAGCCAAACTGTTTGTTTTGCGAGACGGCATCAACGGCCCCTGGCACGAACGCCGGCGCATCAGCCACAACCTTGTCGCCGTAACGAATGAGAATATTGGCATCATAACCATCGGCAACGGCGTGGGTTTTTGTAATTTTCTGCGGGATCGACTTAAAGGTCAGGGTCGATGCATCCTGTGCGCGGACCACGCCATTGGTTGCCATATAGGCGCCTGCAACGGCGGAAGTTGCCATGAGGCCCTTGAAAAATCCACGGCGGGAAAGACGCGCATTGATCAGGTCGGCAACGCGGGGGTTGCTGGTTGGATTAGATGGGATGTCGTCTTGATCTTCGATAATTTCAAATTGTTCGTTCATGGCAAATTCTCTCTCTTTTTTTTGGCGGGCGGTGAAACCAATAAAGAGGAAGATGCCAGAAAGATGTGCGCGATGAGTGTGACACTTGTGTTGTTTTTTTGCTTTGCGAATGCGCACGGAAAAAGCAAAATTTTCCCCACGGATTTTAGGCTCAGGACCTAGGGCTTTCGGACAGCTATGGCCTGTTTGACGGCATGGGGCTGTGGGGCGTTTTCGTGGTAAATGTCACCCTGCATCTGGTTGATTATGCGCCAGCCGGAAAACGCGGTCAGAAGTTCGTCTTCTTGTAACAGGAAGTCAGGGGAACGCGGGCGGCCATGTTTTTCATTGCCGGTCATGAATGTTTCATAGATCAGCATCCCACCAGACCGAACCGCATCGCGCAGATGATCAAAAAGGGGGCGGTGCAGGTAATTGACCACAACAATCAGGTCAAACTGCTGGGTGCCCAACGGCCAGTGGCCGGTTTCAAGGTCGGCTTGCTGCCAGTCAATGCGGGCATCGGCGGCGCAATCGGTTTGGGAAAGATCACGGTCAAGGGCGGTTACCTGCCATCCGTGTTGTGCCAGCCAAAAACTATGCCGTCCTTTGCCACACGCAAGATCAAGCGCACGGTTGCGACCCGGTGCCGGTAGGGGGGCATTTTGGGTGATCCAGTGTGACGGCAATTGGGATGACATTTTCATAAATCTTGTTTATTGAAGGTTTTGCCTGTGGCTGGCGATGTTTGCCCATAGGGCCATATTACAGTAATCATATCGTCATGCGATCAATACGGTTTGCACAAACACCATCATGATTCTATTTCAGCTTAAATGCGAACATGATCACGAATTCGAAGGCTGGTTCAAGGACGGCGCGACCTATGACGCGCAGGCCGCCGGGGGTGATTTATCTTGCCCGGTTTGTGGTACGGCCAATGTTGGCAAGGCCTTGATGGCGCCGCGTCTTCGCACGACACGCCAAAAAGAAGATGCTGCTGAAAAGCAGCGTCAGAAGGCGGTTGCCGAAGCCACCAAGACCGCGATTGCCGAAATCCGCAAACAGGTCGAAACCAATTGCGAGAATGTCGGTACCAAGTTCGCCGAAGAAGCCCGCAAAATCCATTATGGCGAAACCGAAAAGCGCGGCATCTACGGCGAAGCGTCGATCAAGGAAACTGCCGAACTGGTCGATGAGGGCATTGATATTCATGCCTTGCCCTGGGACGACAAGACCAAGAAAAACTGATCAAGAGATCAGGTTTCTATCACCTGTCGTCGCGTCAGGTTGAAGCAAGCGTTTGCCCTTCTTTACGCCGCAGGTTTACGCGCAATCACCATGTAATTGACGTCAAGGTCGCGGGGTGCTGGTGACCATTTGTCATTGATCGGGTTATAGGCGACACCGGTGATATCAACCATATCAAGTCCGGAACCACGCAAGTAACCTGACATTTCCGACGGTTTGACGAATTTGCGCCAATCATGGGTTCCGGCAGGCACCCAGCGCAGAATGTATTCTGCACCAATCTTGGCAAGGGCAAGGGATTTCAGCGTGCGATTCAGGGTGGCAATAAACATCAAGCCGCCCGGTTTAAGAACCGACGCGCAAGCCTGCATGAAAAACTGCGGGTCATCGACATGTTCGATGACTTCCATGTTCAGCACGACGTCAAACTGCTTGCCTTCATCGGCCAGCATTTCGGGCGTGCCGCAGCGATAGTCGATCTCCAGCCCGGATTGTTGGGCGTGGACCTTGGCGACATCGATGTTGTTTTGCGCCGCATCGACGGAGGTCATTTTGGCCCCCATGCGGGCAAGCGGTTCGGACAGAAGGCCCGCACCACACCCGATATCGATGATTTCGATGTCTTTGAGTGGCTCAATGGTGTTGGGATCGCGCCCAACATGCGCACAGATATTGTCGCGCAGAAGCCCCAAACGTACCGGGTTGAATTTATGCAGCGGCTTCATCACACCATTGGGATCCCACCATTCTTCGGCCATCGCGGAAAAACGTGCAATTTCCTCGGCATTGGCGGTGCGGCTGGTTTTGGTGGGGGCTTCCGACATGGCGTGGCTCCGAAGGCGTGATGTCAAATATGCTGTGCTCTGCATTGTTTACGCGCGCACGCCTGGCAAGGCAATACTTCGGTGCAAAACCGTGGCTGTCATGTGTTGGCAAGGATGGACGTGCCAGCGATCCTTCTTAAGGCGTTTAGGGGGGGGCTGGTGACTTTGGGAAAGGTGCCCTGCGTAAAACGTATGGATGATCAGGGTTATTAGGTAAATTTCGTGGAAAATTTCATTGAATTTGCCCATCACGAACGATTAGGAGCATTTTTGCAGAGAAAAAATGCATCGACGCAATTTATCGGCTTGGTTGATGCTTGTTTCGCAATGCGTATGGCAGTATTGATAACGCCGCCCGGATCAGGAGTAGCGCTGTATATAGAGCATGCACCCTTGGTTCGGCACCGGATCACATGCCGTCGTTTTCGGATAGCCGATCGACGGCGAGCATAGCGGGGATACTTCATGGCCCGTATTGTCATGAAATTTGGCGGCACTTCGGTCGCCGATGTCGAAAAAATCAAGAATGTCGCACGCCGGGTTAAAACCGAGGTCGATGCAGGCAATCAGGTTGCTGTTGTTGTCTCGGCGATGTCGGGCAAGACCAACGAACTGGTTGGCTGGGCACAGGAAGTGTCGCCGATGTATGATGCGCGTGAATATGACGTCATCGTATCGTCGGGCGAACAGGTGACTGTGGGTCTTTTAGCCATGGCGCTGCAAAGCATGGATGTGGCAGCACGGTCGTGGCTGGGATGGCAAATTCCGCTTAAGACCGATGGCGCACATGCCAAGGCACGCATCAAGGAAATCGACACCACCGAACTTGATAAACGCCTGAATGGTGGCGAAGTTGTCTGTGTGGCCGGGTTCCAGGGGATTGCACCCGATAACCGGATCACGACGCTGGGCCGTGGTGGGTCCGATACATCGGCGGTGGCATTGGCCGCCGCCTTGAAGGCGGACCGTTGCGATATCTACACCGATGTTGAGGGTGTCTATACCACCGACCCGCGGATCGTGCCCAAGGCGCGCAAGATCGATAAGATTACCTACGAAGAAATGCTGGAACTCGCTTCGCTGGGTGCGAAGGTCCTACAAACCCGATCGGTTGAGATGGCGATGAACCATCGCGTCCGGGTTCAGGTCCGTTCGACCTTTAGCGAAGCAGAAGGAACACTTGTTGTAGACGAGGACGAGATCGTGGAACAGGAAGTCGTAAGCGGGATTGCCTACAGCCGTGACGAAGCCAAGATTACCTTGGTGAAAGTTGCGGACAAGCCGGGCATCGCTGCTTCTATCTTCAGCCCGTTGGCTGATGCGAATATCAATGTCGACATGATCGTGCAGAACGTCTCTGAAGACGGGAAAAGCACGGATATGACCTTTACCGTTCCGCGCGGAGAATTCCAGCGTGCGCTTCAGGTCATTGAAAAGAACAAGGCGCATATCGCCTATCAGGAACTGCTGAGCACATCGGATGTGACCAAAGTGTCGATCATTGGTGTTGGTATGCGGTCCCATGTTGGCGTGGCACGCAAAATGTTTGAGACCCTAGCGGAAAAGGGCATCAACATTCAGGTCATCTCAACCTCGGAAATCAAGGTCAGTGTTCTGATCGCCGAGGAATATACCGAACTTGCGGTTCGTGCCCTGCACACCGCATACGGTCTGGATGCCGATTAAATTTAGCGGGGCATTCGCTTTTTACGCGATTAAGCCACTGTTAAATTAAGTATAATACTACATACTAGCTGGAACGATGTGTTTCGGCCTTTGTAATGAAATGGCAGGGAACCTCGCGTTCCCTGCATTTCTGCTTTGGGGTACAAAGAATATGAGCGATCCGAAATTTGACGCAGCACGCGCGCGCCTTGAAACATTGTGGGCAGCGGGCAAAGACTTTCTGGGAACCGATTACGCCATTATGGCTGGCGCGATGTCGTGGGTGTCAGAACGTCACCTTGTGTCGGCTGTGTCGAATGCGGGTGGTTTTGGGGTGATTGCCTGCGGGTCGATGACGCCGGATTTGTTGTCGGCTGAAATTGCCGCCACCAAGGAAATGACCAAGAAGCCGTTTGGCGTCAATCTGATCACCATGCATCCGATGCTTGATGATCTGATCGAGGTTTGCCGCGAACATAATGTGGGTCATGTGGTTCTTGCGGGTGGGTTGCCGTCATCGGCCTCGATCAAAAAGGCCAAGGAATTTGCCAAGGTTATTTGTTTCGCGCCGGCACTTATTCTGACCAAAAAGCTGATCCGGTCGGGTGCGGATGCGCTGGTGATCGAAGGCAGCGAGGCCGGTGGTCACGTTGGTCCGGTGTCATTGACGGTTCTCGCACAGGAAATCTTGCCGCATGTTGCCGATATTCCGGTTTTCTGTGCTGGTGGTATTGGGCGCGGCGAAGCGATTACCGGGTTGCTTGAGCAAGGCGCATCTGGTGTGCAGATCGGCACCCGTCTGGTCTGTGCCGAGGAATGCATTGCCCATCCCGATTTCAAAAAGGCCTTTATCCGGGCCAGTGCACGTGATGCGATTACCACGGTTCAGCTTGATGACCGTTTCCCGGTTATTCCGGTGCGTGCCCTTGCCAACAAGGGGACCGATGAATTCCGCGATAAACAGCGTGCGGTGATTGAAAAATTCCGCGCCGGTGAGCTAGATCAAGGCGAAGCCCAGCTTGAAATTGAACACTTCTGGGCCGGTGCATTGCGCCGTGCGGTGATTGACGGTGACGTTGAAAGTGGATCGGTTATGGCAGGGCAGTCGGTTGGTATGGTAAAGAAAGAACAACCGGTTACCGAAATTCTTGAAGAGCTGGTCGAGCAGGCCGTTCAATCCCTGGTTAAGAGAGACGACTAAGACAGATGAGCATTCCGTCCGCCGCAGTTTCTGGCCCGCGACGCCTTTTAAAGCGCGTCCGCGACGTTATGGCTGGACCGGGGACTGCGGAGGAACGCCTTGGACAGATCGTGACCATTATTGCGGCCGATATGGTGGCAGAGGTGTGTTCGGTCTATGTGATGCGCGCGGGCGAAGTGCTTGAGCTGTTTGCGACATGTGGTTTGTCCAAAGAGGCAATCCATATGACACGCCTTCGGGTGGGTGAGGGGATTGTCGGGTTTGTTGCCGCCCATGCGCGGCCCTTGAACCTTAAGGACGCGCAAAGTCATCCGAACTTTGCCTATCGCCCGGAAACCGGCGAGGAAATCTATCATTCCATGATCGGTGTGCCGGTCCTGCGCGGGGGCCGTATCATTGGCGTTTTGGCGGTGCAGAACCGCACCGAACGCCTGTATTCCGAGGACGAGCAGGAAGCGCTTGAAAACGTTGCCATGGTGCTGGCCGAAATGGTCGCCGGTGGTGAGTTGGTTAGCCGCGAAGAACTTATTCCGACCGATGGCATCGCACTTTTGCCGCTGCGTCTTGGCGGGGCACGGCTTGCGCCGGGGATTGGCAAGGGGATTGCCGTTCTGCATGAGCCGCGCATTGTCATTGACCGCATGGTGTCCGATGACCCCGAAGAGGAACTGACGCGGCTGCGGGAAGCCATGCGGGCCTTGCAGAACCATCTTGATAAGATGCTTGAGGCGGTTTCCGACATTGACGGCCTTGATGAGGCGGACGATCCGGGCGACATCCTTGAGGCCTATCGGATGATAGCCCAAGATACCGGGTGGCTTAACCGGATTACCGAGGCGGTCCATACCGGGTTGACGGCCGAAGCGGCTGTGCAGAAGGTTCATGACGATACCCGTGCACGCATGGCGCAGGTGACAGATCCGTATTTGCGCGAACGCCTGCATGATCTTGAAGACCTTGCCAACCGGTTGTTGCAGCATTTGTCCGGCCAGTATCAGTCGCCGGCATTTGGTGATCTGCCCGATGAAATTATTCTGGTGGCGCGCAACATCGGCCCGGCGGAACTTTTGGATTACGATCACACCCGGTTGCGCGGGTTGGCGCTTGAGGAAGGGTCACATACATCGCATGTGGCGATTGTGGCCCGTGCCCTTGATATTCCGGTTCTTGGCGGGGTTAAGGGCGTTCTTGATAAGGTCGAAGGCGGTGATCCACTGATTGTGGACGCCGACAATGCCCAGTTGTTCGTGCGCCCCAGTGAAGATGTCCGTGCGGTCATTGACGGGGCGCTTAAGGCCCGTGCACAGCGCAAGGCGCTTTATGCGCAGATGCGCGATATGCCGTCGTGCACGACCGATGGGGTGGATGTTTCGCTTAATATCAATGCGGGGCTTTTGATTGATGTGCCCCATGTCATTGAAAGCGGCGCGGATGGGATTGGTCTGTACCGGACGGAAATCCCGTTCATGGTGCGATCTGCCATGCCCGACATCACCGATCAGACAAAACTTTATAACCGTATTTTCGAGCAGGCCGAGGGCCGTCCAATCGTATTTCGGACGTTGGATGTCGGCGGTGACAAATTGTTGCCCTATTGGGAAGATATGACTGAAGAGAACCCGGCAATGGGGTGGCGTTCAATCCGCATTACGCTGGATCGGCCTGCCGTGCTGGTGCATCAGCTGCGCGCCTTGATCCGTGCGGGGCATGATCGTGATCTTTATATCATGTTCCCGATGATCGCCGAGGTTGCCGAATTCGATCAGGCGAAAGTCCTGCTTGATGATCAGCTAAGGCGTGAAGCCGAACGTGGTTTTGTGCCGCGCAAGGTTGAAGTCGGCGCGATGCTTGAGGTGCCAGCCCTTATCTGGCAGGCACCAGCCTTGCTTAAGCGTGTTGACTTCCTGTCGGTCGGGACCAACGATCTGTTGCAGTTTATGTTTGCCGCAGACCGTGGTAATCCGCGGATTGAAGGACGATATGATACATTATCACCCAGCGTTTTCGCATTTATGCGCCAGTTGGTTACGCTGTGTGACGAGAAAGATGTCCGGTTAACCATTTGTGGCGAAATGGCCGGGCGACCGTTGGAGGCAATGGCTCTTATCGGCTTGGGAATAAAGCGTTTATCTATGGCGCCTGCGTCTATCGGTCCTGTAAAGGAAATGGTTAGAAGTATGTGCAAGTATGAAGTTGAACGTTATGTTCTGACGATAATGAATAATTCCACCAGATCACTGCGATCTCGTCTTAAGGCTTTCGCAATAGATCACGGTGTAAAACTTTAAAAACAATCGCTTTTGGTGGGGATTTCTGATATTTTTATTGCTAGATCGTAACGTGGGGGTGCGGAGTTGGCGATCAAAAAGCGAAAGGAAGATCATTTGAATGAGGATGCCCGCGGGCGCCTGCGCTTCAGGCCGTTGTCCGGGGATAATCCCTCGAATGATATTATGATGGAAGCAGAGAACAACCAGCTCGGCGGTCACGCCGATGTCGGACAACTCTTGAAACAGACCCGTATCGGGTTGGGGCAAACCGTTGAAGACGTTTGTCAGCTTCTTCGTATTCGTAAAATTTATGTCGAAGCCATCGAGAATGGGGAGTATTCGCTTTTGCCGAATGGTCCCTATGGTCTTGGCTTCGTTAAAGCATATGCCGAGCATCTTGGCCTTGACGGGGCTGAGATTGCGCGTCGTTTCCGTGAGGAAAACAACGCGCCGGCAGCGAGAACGCAATTGACGTTCCCAAAACCGGTTCAAGAAAGCCGGGTTCCAGGCGGGGCAGTTCTTTTGATTGCCGCATTGCTTGGGATTGGGGCTTACGGCGGGTGGTACTATCTTTCAAGCCAGGGCAAAACCATTGCCGATCTGGTCGATCCGCTGCCCGAACGACTGGCAAGCTATACGACGTCTGCACCGAAAGAGCCTGAGCCGCGTACACTTGAAAACGCGGCTGAGGCACGGGCAGCCGAAGCGCCGGTTTCATCGACGGATACTACTGACACTGCAAGCGAACCTGCCGGGGTGGAAACACCCGTTGCAAGTTCAGCCACCACGCCGGAGGGTGAGGGTGCAGGGTCAAATGATGTTGCCGTTGTCGAAACCGCACCTGAAACTACTGTGGCCCCGGTTGAAGAAGCCGAAAATACGGCGGCAGACGTTGCAGAACAGCCCGTAAGCGAAACGGCGCAAGCAGCACCTGCTGCGGAGCCGCAAGCACCGGTGGCCCAAACACCGGAAACGGCACCTGAAACAACACCTGCTGCGCCAGCCGCAGAAGTTGCGTCTGTACCGGAGGTGCCTGACGTTGACGATGCGGGGGGGGCGCGTGTGTTTGGATCGGTCAATGTTGACAGCCGTGTCACGATTTCAGCGACGGAAACCAGTTGGGTTCGCATTCGCGAAGCTGATGGCAATGTCTTGCTGACCCGGATGTTGACGGCGGGCGATACCTATCGTGTGCCGAACCGTGACGGGCTTAAGCTTGAAGTCGGTAATGCCGGTGCCCTGACTTATAGCATCGACGGGAACGAAGCCCTTCCGGTTGGTGAATACGGGGCGGTTATTTCGGACTTTTCGTTGAATGTTGATGATTTGACCGACGCTGAAACATCGACTGTTCAGTAAACGCTAGTGCCGGTAAAATGGTTTGTGTGACAGATTAAATGCCAAAGGCGGCCCTGTTGGGTCGCCTTTTTCGTGCCTGCCATGCAAAATCGGTGAGAAAATCCGCAAGCCAACGGTTTCTAATCGGCGTTTGATAAGCTATATACACCCCAAGACACCTTGAACATTTTGGAACCGGAAATGAGCGTCCGCCCATATCGCGATATTGAACGCCGCAAAAGCCGCAAAATCCTTGTCGGGAATGTGGAAGTTGGCGGCGACGCACCGATCACGGTGCAGTCGATGACAAACACCCTGACCACCGATGTGAACGCGACAGTTGCGCAGATCCATCGTCTGGAAGAAGCCGGTGCAGACATCGTGCGTGTGTCCTGCCCGGATCAGGAATCCTCGTTCGCGCTTAAGGAGATTGTCAAACAGGTCAATGTCCCGATCGTGGCCGACATCCATTTCCATTACAAACGCGCGATTGAAGCCGCCGAATCCGGTGCGGCGTGCCTGCGGATCAATCCGGGCAATATCGGGTCGACCGAACGTGTGCGCGAAGTCGTCAAGGCGGCAAAGGATCATGGCTGTTCGATGCGGATCGGGGTAAATGCCGGATCGCTGGAAAAAGAATTGTTGGAGCGTTACGGCGAACCATGCCCTGAGGCGATGGTTGAAAGTGCGCTGAACCACGCCAAAATCCTTGAAGACCTTGATTTCCGCGAATTTAAAATCTCGGTCAAGGCGTCCGACGTTTTTCTGGCGGTGGCGGCCTATTACGGGCTGGCAGAAGCCTGTGATTATCCGCTGCATCTTGGCATTACCGAGGCCGGTGGCCTGCGCGGTGGGACGGTGAAATCAGCCATCGGGATGGGCAACCTTTTATGGGCCGGTATTGGTGATACGCTGCGCGTGTCATTGTCGGCCGATCCGGTTGAGGAAATCCATGTCGGATTTGACATTCTGAAATCACTTGGCCTTCGCACCCGTGGTGTGCAGATCATATCCTGCCCATCTTGTGCGCGTCAGGGCTTTAACGTGGTTGAAACCGTGGCCGCCCTTGAAGAACGTCTTGCCCATATCTCAACCCCGATTTCGCTGTCGATCATTGGCTGTATTGTCAATGGTCCGGGCGAAGCGCGTGAAACCGATATCGGTTTGACCGGTGGCGGTGGGGGCAATCACAAGATGTATATTTCCGGGCGCCCGGATCATAATGTCAGCACGGAAAAGATGGTCGATCATATCGTCGATCTGGTCGAAGAACGTGCGGCAAAAATCGAAGCCGAAGAAGCCGCCAAACTGGCTGCGGCGGAATAGCAAAGTTGTATTGATCAGTTTTGGCTTTCCGCCACACCGGCGGAAAGCTATTTTCATGTTCGCATGAATTTGCACACAATTGCCTTGTGGGCAAATTGCTGGATTTAAAGAAAGATCGGAGACCCAAAGTGGCATCGCTTCAACCCGTCCGTGGTACGCATGACCTTCTGCCTGAACAGAACCGATTGCAGGATCATATCGCGAATACCGCACGCGACATTGGCGAGTTGTATGGTTATCAGCGTATGACCACGCCGATCTTTGAATTTACCGACGTGTTTGCCCGGACCCTTGGCGATACATCCGATGTCGTAACCAAGGAAATGTACACCTTTGAAGATCGCGGTGGTGAACAGATCACCCTGCGCCCCGAAGGAACAGCCGGTATTGCGCGGGCCTATATGTCCAATGGCATGCAGCAGATGTCCCCGGTCAAGGTCAGTTACTACGGCCCGATGTTCCGTTATGAGCGTCCGCAAAAGGGCCGTCAGCGCCAGTTCCACCAGATCGGTGCCGAACTGCTGGGTGTTGAGCAGGTTGCCGGCGATATCGAGATGATCGGGTATGGCGCGCATATCCTTAAAACCCTTGGTCTTTGGGACAGCATCACGCTGGAGCTGAATACGCTTGGCGATCCGGAAAGCCGTGCGGCGTATCGCGACGTTTTAGTTGATTATTTCAAGGGTCATTTTGACAAGCTGTCAGAAGACAGCCGTAATCGTCTTGAAAAAAACCCGCTGCGTATTCTTGATTCCAAGGATGACGGGGACCGCGAACTGGTGGCCAATGCGCCGCTGTTTGCCGAGTACCTTAACGAACACAGCAAGGAATTCTTCAAGGGTCTGACCGAAGGGCTTGGCGATATCGGGATCAATTATGAATTGAACCCGCGTCTGGTGCGCGGGCTGGATTATTATTGCCACACCTGTTTTGAGTTCACGACCAACACCCTTGGTGCGCAGGGCACTGTCATGGCCGGTGGCCGGTATGACGGGCTGATTTCGACCATGGGTGGCCCGCAGACGGCTGGTGTTGGCTGGGCGGCAGGTGTTGAACGACTTGCCCTTATGGTTGGTGAAGCCCCGGCGGGGCCGCGCCCGGTTGCGCTTATTCCGATGGGGGATGCTGCCGAAGCCAAATGCCGTGCACTGGCTCAGACGTTGCGCGAAGCCGGGATTGCGGTTGAGCTTGGCTATTCCGGCAATATGAAAAAACGCCTGAAACGGGCAGACAAGGCCAATGCCCGTATGGCGGTGATCCTTGGTGATGACGAACTGGCAAACGGTGTTGCCCAGTTGCGCGATCTTGATAGCAGCGAACAGCGCGAAGTGGCCCTTGATCAACTGGCTGGCGTGATCAGCAAAGGATGAGTTAAGGCGTGACAGACGGGGCAGACGGGATTTCGCATGAAGATGCCGGGGATTGGCCGCTAGATCGCCTTTTGGTGATCGGCACCAATCATCGGCGGTCCAGCGAAGATACCCGCGATCGTCTGTTCATTGACGAAGCCCGCCTGCCGCAGTTTTTGGCCGCGATTGCCCAAGCCCGTTTGGGGCAGGCGGTTGTGGTGTCGACCTGCAACCGTACTGAAATTCATCTATTGGCGTCCGAGGCCGAACGTGGCCGGGAACGGTTGATTGATCTGATGTCGCTTTGGGCGGATGTCGATCGGGATCAGTTGGCCGCCGAGCTTTATATTCGTTCGGGCCGCGATGCGCTGCGCCACATGTTTGCGGTGGCGGCATCCCTTGACAGTCTGGTGATTGGCGAGCCGGAAGTTTTCGGTCAGGTCAAGGATGCGCACCGGATTGCGCGCAAGCATGATCTTGTCGGGCGTGAACTTGAACTGGTCTATCAGGCGGCCTATGCCATTGCCAAAAAGGTCCGCAATCAGACCGGTATCGGGCAGGGAGCCGTTTCAATTGCGGCGGCGGCCCAGTCGGTGGCGCGCGATTTACATGGTGATCTTAAGAACTGCACCCTGTTGCTGGCAGGGGCCGGTGATATGGGCGAATTGATTGCCGCATCGCTTGCCGAACGGGGCATTGGCCGCATTCTGGTGACGGACCGTTTGGCCGCACGCGCCCGTCTTGTAGCGCGCCGTCTTGATTGCCATTGGTCGGAAATGGATGACCTTGATCGTCTGATGGCAGAGGCCGATCTTATTCTGACTGCGGGCGGATCGCGGCGTTACATGATTGACCGGGATCGTGCGTTGGCAGCGGTCAAACGCCGCCGGTATCGCCCGGTCTTGATGATTGATACGGCTGTGCCCGGTGATATCGACCCGCAGGTCGATGAGATTGACGAGGTTTTCCTTTATCGGATCGAAGACCTTGAAAATATCGCCGCCGAAGGGCGCGGTGGACGTGAACAAAAGGCCGAAGAAGCCTGGGCCCTTATTGAGGCGGAACTTGACGGGTTTGTGCGCGACCGTGCACAGCGGGCCGCCGTTCCGGCAATTGCCGATTTGCGCAAACGATTTGAAACGGTGCGTTCTGATGTTTTAAACGAAAGCCAGGGGGATGCGGAAAAGGCAACGCGGCTTTTGATCAATCGATTGTTGCATACGCCGACCCAGGCCCTAAAAGATCTGGCGACGACAACGGATGGTGCAGGCACTGTCGAATGGGTGAAGGCCCAGAAACTGTTGGCGCGCTTATTTGAACTTGATGACAAACCGGTTGGCGATCAAAACACCCCAACCGACCCCGAACAGGAGAATAAAGAGTGAGTTTGGACCTTGGTAAGCTTGATGGCGTCGTACGCCGGTTCGACGAGCTCAATTCACTTTTGTCGAGCGGCGAGCTTGATGGCGATAACTTTGTCAAACTGTCACGTGAACATGCGGAGCTGTCGCCGATTGTTGAGGCGATTGGGGTCTATACAAAGCTTCTGAGCGATCTGGATGATGCCAAGGAAATTCTGGCGGACCCGGATGGCGATCGCGATATGCGCGAAATGGCCGAGGCGGAAAAATACGAAATTCAGGACAAGCTGCCTGAGGCCGAACACGCCGTTAAGCTGATGCTGATCCCCAAAGACAGTGCGGATAGTAAAAACGCCATCCTTGAAATTCGCGCCGGTACGGGCGGCGAAGAAGCCGCCCTGTTTGCCGCCGACCTTTATCGGATGTATCAGCGCTATGCCGAAGGGCGCGGCTGGAAGTTTGAACAAATGGACGCCAGTGAAAACGATCTTGGCGGGTTTAAGGAAGTCATTGTCAATGTGTCGGGCACGGACGTATTTGCCCGCATGAAGTTTGAAAGTGGTGTTCACCGCGTGCAGCGTGTGCCCGTTACCGAGGGCGGCGGGCGTATTCATACGTCTGCGGCAACAGTCGCGGTTCTGCCCGAGGCCGAAGAAGTTGATATCCGCATTGATCCAAAAGACCTGCGTATTGATACCTATCGCTCGCAAGGGGCGGGTGGGCAGCACGTCAATACCACCGATAGTGCGGTGCGGATTACCCATATTCCGTCCGGGGTGGTTGCGGCCAGTCAGGAAGCAAAATCCCAGCATAAGAACAAAGAAAAAGCGATGAAGATGCTGCTGTCGCGCCTGTATGATCAGGAACGCGAAAGCAAGGACACCGCACGTGCCGCCGACCGTAAATCGCAGGTTGGTTCCGGCGATCGGTCCGAGCGCATCCGGACATATAACTTCCCGCAAGGACGCGTGTCGGATCACCGCATTAACCTTACCCTTTATCGTCTTGATGATTTCATTGCCGGTGGCCCGTCAGTTGATGAAATGATTGATGCGCTGATTTCCGAAGAGCAGGCACAGAAACTGGCTGAAATCGAAAGTTAAGGTGATGGTGGCCAGTACTTCGCAGCATGATGGATCTACCCTTGGTGTCTTAATGGCCGATGGGGTTTCGGCGTTGAACGCCGCCGGGATCGAAAATGCGCGTATGGATGCGCGTATTTTGCTCGCACGTGCAGCCGGTGTCGATGGGGGCCGGATCACCGCATGGCCCGAAGATGATGTTGCGCCCGAAAAGGCCGCAATATTTCGCGATATGATCGCGCGCCGCGCCCGACATGAACCGGTTGGACGGATTTTGGGCGAGCGTGACTTTTGGCGCCATACCTTCAAACTTGCCCCTGATACGCTTGAACCACGCCCTGATAGTGAAACGCTTGTTGAGTGGGCGATTGATTTTCTTGAGGATGCGGATGCGCCGCGCATTCTTGATTTGGGGACTGGTACCGGATGTCTGTTGTTATCGGCCCTTGGCGATTTGCCCGGCGCAACGGGTATTGGCCTTGATATCAGTGAAGGGGCGGTTGACTGTGCGCGTGAAAATGCCCGCGCACTTGATATGACCGAGCAGGCCGAATTTCGGGTGTCGAACTGGGCGCGCGCACTTAGCGATGGGGAACGGGCCGAGGGGTTTGATCTTGTGATGTCAAATCCGCCCTATATCACGCGTGACGAGATGGAGATGCTTAGCCCGGAAGTGCAGAAGTTTGATCCGCGTCGTGCCTTAACCGACGAAGGCGACGGATTGGCGGCCTATCGCATATTGTCGCAGGTGGCGTTTGATCTGACCAAACCGGCGGGATTTGTCATATTTGAAATCGGGCGCGGTCAGGAAAACGACGTTGGCCGCATGCTTGTCGAGGCGGGATTTGTCGGTGTTGAGCATCGCGAAGATCTGGGCGGAATTGTCCGTTGCGTCGCGGCAAAGAAAACCCGTTGTTCCGTAGGACGCTGCGTGATGTAGAGCGTGCCGCATTTAATCTGCAATTTTGCCGGGACAGCCTTCCACCCCGCAGCGTCAAGACCCTTGACCGTAGCCCCGCTACGCTCTGCAGCCCTTTCCTTGCCGGGCAGAAGGCTGCCTCCTGCAAAATGGTGCAGATTAAATGCGACACGCTCTCGCTTTTGCATATGTCCTATGTGAAAAAAAGCGTTTGGTACTGAAAAAAACAGTTGGAATAACCGAACAAGCCATATAGGTTGGTTTGAACGGGCCGGGTGCCCGACGCGCTTATGAAAGCGCCGTGTTCCCCAGTAAACAGTTAATAATCTCCGTTCCTGATTAGGTTCTTGGTTGATTTGTCTTGAGACCGTTTGATCGGTGCTGTTTAGCGGGAAATATGTTTTTCAGACGGAGTGGTTCCGGGGCCGATGATGTCACCGGATTGTCCTTCAACACCAAAGTCATGTTGATATGAGAAATAACAATAAACGTCCGCGCGGACGGCAACAGCCTAATAAACGTCCAGTAAATCCTAAATTTCAAACTTTTGACAGCAACGGTCCAGATGGGCGCGTTCGTGGCAATGCCCAACAGGTTCAAGAGAAATACGTTTCTCTGGCCAAGGATTGCACCGACGATCCAGTTTTGGCTGAAAACTATTACCAGCATGCTGAACATTACCATCGCATCTTGCAAGCTGCGCAGGAGTGGGAAAATCAGCGTCGCGACGAACGCGGCAGCGATAATAGTAATAACAATAATAACAACAACAATAGTAATAATCGCCCGCGTAACCAGCACGTTAACCGTGATGGCCGCGGCGAAAACCAGTCCAATCAAAGTGATGATCAGGGCGAAAACACTGAAAATGCGGCAACGTCTGACACTCCGTCAAACGCGTCCGCAAACAGTGAAAACGCCAGCCAGGAAAATACAGCACCTGCATCGGCTGATGGCGTAGAAGACAAACCGAAACGTGCGCCTCGTGCGCGCCGTACGGACAGTCGCAGCAGCCGCAGCCGCAGACCTGAAAATTCCGATGCGGCACCGAACTCTGATCGTCCCAATGCCAATGCCGGTTCTTCGGCTGAAACCTCGGCGCCAGTTGCTTCTTCATCTGATGGTGAAAGCACGGCTCAGGATTCAGGGCAGGATGCCGGTTCGGACGGTGAAGAAAAGAAACCGCGTCGCGCATCAAGCAGCACGACCCGTACACGTGGGCGTCATCCGACGGCACGTCGTGGGCGCAGCCGGGCTGCTGGTCGTGATGAAGACGGCGAAGGTGGTGAAACCGTATCTGATGATGGTTCCGAACCCGTTTCGGCCTGATACGAACAACACCTGATATCTTTTACGTAAAAACACCTCCGCAGAAATAGATCTGCGGGGGTGTTTTGCTGTGTGCGATGCGCGCTTTTCGCGGCACCTTGTGGGTATGGTTGCGGATAAAATGCAGTGTAAAACTTTGGATTATAAAGCCGAATAAACCGTGCAACCGTTGATTATTATTGGTATCAGTTTAACCAACGTTACACATAATAAGTGACGAGATGACCGCAATGCGGTGATGGGTTGGCGTGGTGCAGATTGCCACTACTTGGGAGTCTTTGATGGGGACTGGCTTATTTCGCGTCGTCATGGTGCTGCTTTGGGCGCTTGGCGCAATGGTTGTTGCTCTTGGGTTGTTTAACGGCGACTACGAGTTAGCGCTTCTTGGTGCGGTCTGCTTCATCATTCCAATGTTCCTTCCTGTTGTGGTGATTGCCTTGAACCGGATGAAGGGATCATCCCCAAGCAAAAACAAGAAATCCATGTCACCGGCACAGGCCGCCAAAACAAAGGCCGAAGGCCAGTGGGCAAAGCGTGAAGATTTAAACGCGCGCAAAATGCTTGAAAGCAATCCGTCGATGGTTCTTGGCCGTTGGGGCGAGGACAAAAGCCTTATCGGGGCATCCGGGCTTAAACGTGTTTTGACATTTTCGACATCGCCCGAAGAATATTACCGGGCATCAGCAGAACCGAACGCCTTGCTACACACTGGAAATCTATTTGTTTATGAACGCAATGGCAGCATTTTTCGCGCCATTCATGATCGGCGCAAGAAGCTTGGTCAGAACCTGATTGTCATTGACCCGCATGGTCAGAGCGGCTTTGAGTCAGATCAGTTTAATCCGTTTGATTTCATCCGCCAGCAGGGCGAGGGCATGATCACCGATACCGGTTTGATCGCCGATACGTTGTTAGCCCCGATGTTTGTTCAGGAACTTGACGAGCAGGAAGTGCGCATTGCGCGTTCGCTGTTGCAGGGGTTTATTGTTCATACGATCCGGACAAGCCCGAAAGAAAACCGTAATCTTGGTGAGGTTCGCCGCAACCTGATCATGCCGTCGCACCGGTTTTATAAAATCCTTGAAGAATTGATGAACATTGAATCGGCCGACGGCCGGATTTCAGACGTTGCGCTTAATATCCTTGATATGACCGAAGATCAGCGTATGAAGATCATCGAAGCCTGTCGTGCGTCGACCGCAGAATTTGATAATCCGCAAATTTCGCGCGTTCTAAGCAAAAGCAGCTTTGACATTGACGACATTGCCAGCAGTGCGGTTTCGATTTTTGTGATTGGTCAGGTGGGCGGGGATACGCCCGATGTTCAGCCGTCCTTTAGCCGCGTCATGCTGGCCGGGATGATGAATATGCTCAATCAGCGCAACTGGAAAAGCGGTGACCCTGAGTTTCTTGTGCTGATGGACGGGATCGAAAGTGTTGGGCGCATGCCACTTTTTGAACGCTTGCTGGGCGGTGGGTACGGCGAAGGCATGATCGTCTGGCCGGGCTTTAGTGGTGTCAGTGCCTTGATGGATGTGTGTCTGAACTGGGAAAACGTTGTGGGCCGGGTGGATGCCATTTCAGTACTTAGTCAGGATGGGGCATTCAACCTTGATTGGGTGGCTGGCCTGACGGCGATGTCAAAATTTGATGATACGGGGGGCGGCAGTTCGACAGACCGTCCTGTTCATTTAAAGGGACAGGATGCTCAGCCAATCTTGCGGTCAGCAGAAGTCGCACGGTTCCCCAAAGAGGAACAAATTTTGTTCCGCAAGGGGGTGCCGCCGATCAAGGCGCACCGGATTGACTGGTATCATGATGAACTGTTTACCGGGATTGCCGTTCACGCGCCGACCTTTAATTAGGGTCTGAACCCAAGGGAGGGTTCTCCCAAAGAAAACGCCTGACCCCGAACTGCGTTTCATCGCAGCAAAAGATCAGGCGTTTTAACAGGCGGCTGTTGTGTCCGATAAGATCAGGCGATGGTTACGGTCTCGCCCGGTGCGATGACCGCATCGCTGACGGGCTCAATATACATGCCCATATAAAGGTGATTGACCCCTTTGCGTAGCATCAACGGCACATTGATATCCGAGACAGCGGTATCGGGGTTGATGCTGGTGGCTTTGCAGCGCGTAATGGGGTGAACAACCCGAAAGGTGCCATCATTGATCTTGATGATCTGGTCTTCTTCCCATTCCAGTTCTTTCCAAGGTGCCAACCCGTCAATCAGCAGATTGCCGCGAAAACGCATCGGATCGATTTCGGCCTGAACAATGCGTTCGCCAAAATCACGGATCGAGGCCAGATTGAGGATCGAAATATAGGGTTCCTTCATGTCGCCAAACTGGGTGTCCGGAACGGAATAGATTTTCGGTGTGCCGGCGATATCGTTTTTCAGGAATGCCTTGAGGAAATCTTCGATGACGGTGCGGCCCATGGCGTCATCAAGTTTGCCTTTGCAGATTGCCCGACCATTGCGCATCACCGTCAGGGTTGATGTGGCGTCGTCATACTCGGTGCCAAGCTCGGCCAGTTTCGGGGTGTTGACCAATTGCAGGAAATTGCTTTTACGCGCCCACTCATGCACGCCGTCCTGCCCCGTTGATGACTGGGTGGCAATCACAAAACGCCGATCATCGGGTATCATTTTGTGGGCTGTGATGGTGGCTTTGGGCATATCAATCCCGCGCATCCCCTTGACGGGGTAACGTCGGATGGCTTTGAGCTCGACGGTCATTGTCTTGTTTCCTGTATGGCGCATTGTCCATGCCGTTTAAATTTGGGCGAGCCAGCATGGATTTATCGTGACGTTAATGTGTTGTTTTGCGCTGGGCAACCCCTGCTTTCGCAGTAAATTCAGGTCGTTTTCACGCAGACTGTAACAATGACAGAAAATCGTGTTGCGGCGCACAATTAATTCTTGCAACTTTTGTAGGGGTATCTGCTTGCAAACGGGTTAAACTGAGACATATCAAAGTAGTCGGCGGTGAAAAAATCTATAATTTTTCCATCGCTTACGCCGTGGATGCTTCCAAGAAGGTCCACATCTCATGAACACTGTTGGCTCAAGGAGTGACAGGAATGGAATTTGAAAACTTTACGGATCGGTCCAAAGGTTTCCTTCAGTCTGCGCAATCGCTGGCGTTGCGGGAAAACCATCAACAATTTGTGCCCATCCATCTTCTTAAGGTGCTGCTTGACGACGAAGAAGGTCTGGCAGCCAATCTGATCAAGGCATCGGGGGGCAACCCCAAACTGGCACAGCAACGCTGTGCGGCCGAGCTTGCCAAACTGCCGAAGGTTTCCGGCGGGAATGGTCAGATTTATCTGTCATCGGAATTTGCCCGCCTGATGGATCAGGCACAGGAGGTCGCCAAAAAAGCCGGTGACAGCTATGTCACGGCGGAACGGTTGCTGTTGACCATTGCCCTTGATCCGAAATCAACGGCGGGCAAGGTTCTGGCCGATGCCAGTGTGACCGCGCAGTCGCTTAATGGTGCGATCAATGACATCCGCAAAGGCCGCACGGCCGACAGTTCCGGTGCCGAAAGCCAATATGACGCGTTGAAAAAATACGCCCGCGACCTGACCGAGGCGGCGCGCGACGGCAAACTTGACCCGGTGATTGGCCGGGATGAGGAAATCCGTCGTGCCATTCAGGTCCTGTCACGGCGGACCAAAAACAATCCGGTGATGATCGGCGAGCCCGGTGTTGGTAAAACCGCGATTGCCGAAGGTTTGGCCTTGCGGATCGTGAAGGGGGATATCCCTGAAACGCTTAAGGACAAGAAGCTTCTGTCTTTGGACCTTGGCGCATTGATTGCCGGGGCGAAATTCCGCGGCGAGTTTGAAGAACGTCTGAAAGCGGTTCTAAGCGAAATTGAATCGGAGGCCGGTGAAGTCATCCTGTTTATTGATGAGCTGCATACGCTTGTCGGGGCGGGCAAGGCCGAAGGATCGATGGATGCCTCCAACCTTTTGAAACCGGCGTTGGCACGCGGTGAGCTTCATTGCATCGGTGCGACGACACTCGATGAATATCGCAAGCACATCGAAAAGGATGCGGCCCTTGCCCGGCGGTTCCAGCCGGTGTTTGTGTCCGAGCCAACTGTGTCTGACACGGTATCGATCCTGCGCGGGATCAAGGATAAATACGAACTTCATCATGGGGTTCGCATTGCTGATGCAGCTTTGGTCGCGGCGGCAACGCTGTCGAACCGGTATATCACCGATCGGTTTTTGCCCGATAAGGCGATTGATCTGATGGATGAGGCGTCATCGCGGCTGCGCATGGAACTGGATTCCAAGCCAGAAGAAATCGATGAACTTGATCGTCGGATCATCCAACTTAAAATCGAACGTGAAGCCCTTAAGAAAGAAGACGATGCGGCATCGAAAGATCGCCTTGGTCGCCTTGATAAGGAGCTGTCGGCCCTTGAAAGCAGTTCGGCATCGCTGACCGCGAAATGGGAAGCACAGAAAACCGAAATGGCGGCATCGACCCATATCAAGGAACAGCTTGATGTGGCACGCGGTGAACTTGAACGTGCGATGCGTGATGGCAAGCTTGATCGTGCCGGGCAGCTTCAATACGAAGAAATCCCCGCCCTTGAACGTCTGCTTGAAAAAGCCGAGGACGATCAGGCCGATGGCATGAAGGAAGAGGCGGTGACTGAAAAGCACATCGCATCCATCGTGTCACGCTGGACGGGTATTCCGGTTGATAAGATGCTGGAAGGCGAACGCGAAAAGCTGCTTGAAATGGAAGATACCCTGCGCAAAAGGGTGGTCGGACAAGACGAAGCCGTGCGGTCGATCTCCAACGCGGTGCGGCGGGCACGTGCGGGCCTTCAGGACCCGAACCGTCCGATGGGGTCGTTCCTGTTCCTGGGCCCAACCGGGGTGGGTAAAACCGAGCTTACCAAAGCACTGGCGCAGTTCCTGTTTGATGATGAACAGGCCATGGTGCGGATTGATATGTCCGAATTCATGGAAAAGCACGCCGTTGCGCGGCTGATCGGCGCGCCTCCGGGCTATGTTGGCTACGAAGAAGGCGGTTCCTTGACCGAGGCTGTTCGTCGCCGTCCGTATCAGGTGATCCTGTTTGACGAGGTCGAAAAAGCACATCCTGATGTGTTTAACGTCCTTTTGCAGGTTCTTGACGAAGGGCGTCTGACCGACGGGCAGGGACGTGTTGTCGATTTCCGCAATACGCTGATTATCCTGACCTCCAATCTGGGCGGTGAGATCCTTGCCAATCAGGAAGAAGGTCATGACAGTGGCGAGCTTCGCAGTCAGGTGATGGAAATTGTCCGGGCATCGTTCCGCCCGGAATTCCTGAACCGTCTGGACGAGGTGATTTTGTTCCATCGTTTGCAGCGCGCACAGATGGGCACGATTGTTGAAATCCAGCTTAGCCGTTTGGAAAAGCTTCTGTTTGATCGCAAGATTGATCTGAAACTGGATGATGCCGCCAAGGATTGGCTGGCCGAAAAGGGTTATGATCCGGTCTATGGTGCGCGTCCGCTTAAACGCGTGATCCAGCGGTATCTGCAAAACCCGTTGGCGATGCAAATCCTGGAAGGCGGGATCAAGGATGGCGATAAAGTCCCGGTTTCTGCCAAGGGTTCCGATCTTTTGCTGAATGGTAAAAAGGTCGATGTCGTTGAATAATGCGGCCTAACCGCATACATGCAAAACCCCGATCATCGCATCGGGGTTTTGTCTTTTTCGGGCCATGATTATTGGCCACCATGTAACAATCGCCAGTAAACACACATGACAGACCGGGATATGAAATGCAGCTTTTGAAAAACCATTCGGCAATGCGCGTGGGTGCCGTGACATTTGCCATTGCGATCATGGCAGGCGGCATCGCGTCGCCGGTGATGGCGCAGTCGTTTTTTGACAAGGCAAAGGACGCGCTGGGCGATGTTATGGAGCAAAATGGCAGTGGCAGTACGTCTTCTGGAACTGCGGGCAATTCGGCCGTGTCGGCCCTGTCGTCAGACACGGTTGAGCAGGGCCTAAAACAGGCACTTGATGCCGGTGTTGAGGCCGTGACTGCCCAGCTTGGCGTGAAGGATGGCTTTAATGCCGATCCGGTGGCGCATATCCCCCTGCCTGACAGTGTGAAAACCGCCCAGCAATTGATGAATAAGGCCGGACTTGGCAGTTATGCCGATGAAATCGAATTGCGCATGAACCGTGCGGCGGAAGATACCATGAGCGAGGCCGGTGATATTTTGGTCAATGCGGTCAGTCAGATGACGCTTGAGGATGCCAAGGGCATTCTGAGCGGCCCGGATGACGCGGCGACAAGCTATCTCCGTCGCGTTTCGGGCAGTGATATCGAAGCCCGCCTGCGCCCGGTGATTACCGATGCCTTGGCCGATACCGGGGCACTTTCGATGTATGATCAGATGGTTGGGCAATATGATACATTGCCGTTTGTACCCGATTTGAAAACGTCGCTGACCGATCATGCGACGGATAAAGCAATGGAGGGGCTTTTCCATTATATCGCGCTTCAGGAAGCCGATATCCGCAGTGACCCGGCGCGCTGGACAACGGATGTGCTCAAAAAGGTGTTTTCCGCCGCGAATTAAGATCAAACCTTAGCGATATTTGGCGGGCAGGGCTTCCCAGCGGTCCTGCATCGCCTTGATCTTATCAACCGGCACGTCGTGGATATTGTCAAACTGGCCGTGGCATTCGATGACTTGCAGGGCAGCGCCATGGCGGTCTGCCATGTCGAGATAGGCCTGCATTTCCCATATCTGGATGAAGGTATTGGCAACAATGACGCTGTTGCCGGTATGGAGGGCCTCATCGCATGCGGTTTCGCAGTGCTGATGGGCTTCGCGCAGTTTTCGCGCATCGAACCGGTATTTCCCCGCCCGGTCGACCATAAATTGATCGGCTTCAAGGTGCGTGGCGCCGGTTTGGGCGGCCAAGGCAATGGCCATGGTTGATTTCCCTGATCCGGGAAGACCACGGATCAGGGTCAGGGTTTGTTGTTTGCCGTCATCGGGGTTGCCCATCGTGACGGTTACTGCCCTTTGCGTTTGCGTTGATACAGCCCGTCAAGCTGCTGGCCATAGGCATCGCGGATTTTATGACGGCGAATTTTCATTGATGGTGTGAGCATTTCGTTGTCGATGCCAAAGGCGGCCTCGGCGAACATAAAGCTGCGCACTTTTTCAATCGTCGACAGGCGGGTATTCACCCGGTCAATCGCGGAGCGGATAATTTTGCGGAACGTGTCATTCTGCGACAGTTCGTCAATGTCATTGTTGATCGAATTGTCACGGGCAAATTCGCGCATGAAATCTTCGTCCGGCCAGATCACCGCCACCAGATACGGTTTGTCATCGCCGTAGACCATGGCTTGGGAAATCTCGGTTTCCAAGGTCATCAGGCCTTCGATCCGCTGCGGCGAAATATTGTCACCGCCGGAATTGACGATGATGTCTTTCTTCCGGTCGGTGATCATCAGGCTGCCCTGTTCATCGAACTTGCCAATGTCGCCTGTCTGAATCCAGCCATCAACAATCGTCGCGGCGGTCACGTCGGGCAGGTTCCAGTATCCCTTCATCATGCTTTCGCCGCGCAGAAGGATTTCACCATCATCGGCAATGCGCACTTCGGCTCCGACCATCGGCGGCCCGACCGTTCGCAGTTTGTTGTTTTCGGCACGGTTGCACGACACAACCGGGGCAAACTCGGTCTGACCGTATCCTTGCAGGATGCGAATGCCGCACGATACAAACAAAACACCCAGTTCGTAATTCAGCGGCCCGCCACCCGATACCATGGCCTTGATCCGGCCGCCAAAACGCTGACGCAGTTTCCGGCGCAGCAAAATCTCGCAGGCAAAGTTCTGGAGCTTTTCAATCAGGCCAAGATGCTCACCTTCGTAGGTTTTGCGACCAAGGCGAAGGGTCAGTTCAAACAGTTTTTGTTTGATGCCGCCTTCCTTTTCGACCATGCGGCTCATGCGTTGATAGAGCATCTCATAAAGACGCGGCACAGCCGTCATGATGGTCGGGCGGACTTCGGTCAGGTTGGCGGCAAGCTTGTCGATGCCTTCGGCGTAGTAAATCTGAGCACCGATACTGATCGGGAAATATAGCCCGGCAGTATGTTCATAGGAATGTGACAGCGGCAGGAATGACAGAAATACTTCTTCGCCGATGCCAAGCGTTTCAATGATATCAAACGCGCCCATACAGTTTGATATGATCGCCCCGTGCGACAGCATCACGCCCTTGGGCGCGCCACCGGTGCCCGATGTATAGATCAGGCAGGCCAGATCATCGCGTTTGATGTTGGCAACCCATTCGTCAATATCATGTGAAAGGCCACGGCCCTTGGCGATGACGTCGCTCCAGCGGGTGATGGTGATATCGCCGACAAAGCTTTGGCCCCATTCTTCCATCATGATCGCATGACGGCAGCGCCCGCTATCAAGGGCGGCATGCAAAAAGGGTTGGGCCAGTTTTTTGGTCGAAATGATGGCAATCGCCGCACCACTGTCTTCGATCGCGTGCAAGTGGTCGCGCTCGGTATTGGTGGTATAGGCCGGAACAGTCATGGCGCCGACACACATCACGGCAAGGTCGGCAATGCCCCATTCGGTGCGGTTTTCCGACACCAGCAAAACACGGTCGCCACTGCGCACCCCAATGTCATAGAGCGACCGGGCCAGTGCGCGCACCTGATCGGCGGCCTCCGCCCATGAGGTCGCGACAAATTCCCCTGTCTCGCTATCCTTGGTCCACAGAAACGGCGCATCGCCGTATGTCTGGGCTTTTTCGAAAAACATCGAGGGCAAGTTCTGCCAGTTGGCATAATCCTGCAGGCTTGTCATGACGTTTCCTTGCCTTGTTTTCGTTTCTATTTATCGCATCAGATGGATTTCAAGTCACTTGATACGTGATCCGCGTGAGAGAGATCATGGCGGCATGCGCACGATGTAGCGGCGAAATCTACAGGCGCAATCCATCTTCTTTTTGTTATCAGGGATTAAGTCGTTTCGCAGCCGGAAAATGACAATCCCTGTCATGAAATCGCAATCTTGTGATCTGGCGTGCAGAAATAATACACCGATTTGGGCAATCGGAGGTGTGATCTTGGTTGCAGCCCGCATCATGACTTATATGTTCAGCAACAAGACAAGGCCGGATATAACGACTGGTCTGAGCATAGGGACTGGCACAGGCCGCATGCGCGTCATATATGATCGTTGCGCATCGGCCTGCCCAACCCATAAGATGCAGCGCATAAGATACATAACGCCGACCGTCTGGAGGACAAATGAACGCGATCAACAAGAATTTGCCGACCTGGGATCTGACTGATCTCTATAACGATCCGAAAGACCCGGCCATCCGGCGCGATCTTGATGATGCCAAGTCCCGCTCGCAAGCGTTCCAGAAAAGCTTTCAGGGCAAATTGAATGATCTGACCGGGGATGAGCTGATGACAGCCATCGCCGAATATGAAGCCGTCAGCGAAATTTGCGGCAAGATCGGGTCATATGCGCAGTTGCTGTATGCCGGGGATAGCTCGGATGCGGCAATTGGTCAGTTCTATCAGTCGGTTCAAGAAGAAATGACCGGCATTTCCAGCCTGACCTTGTTCTTCGGGCTTGAGATCAACCGCATCGACGACGCATCGCTTGACGCCAAATACGCCCAAAGCGAAGAACTTCGTCGGTACCGTCCGTTTTTGGATGAAAACCGTGCATTCCGCCCGCATCAGCTTTCAGATGAGGTCGAGCAGGTTTTGCATGAACGCCGTGTGGCCGGGTCGGCCGCATGGGTGCGCCTGTTTGATCAAACCATGGCCGAACTGCGGTTCCCGATCAACGGCGAAGAGCTGACCATGTCAGATGTCGCCAATATGCTGTCCTCCACCAAGGTTGAGGAGCGTAAAGCTGCGGCGAAATCCATTGGCGATGTTTTGGGCAAAAACATCAAACTTCTGGCGCATGTCACCAATACCCTTGCCAAAGATAAGGAAATTGATGATCGCCTGCGCAAGTTTGCCACCCCGGTGTCATCGCGCAATCTGGCCAATCAGGTCGAAGACGAAGTCGTCGATGCGCTTAATACCGCGGTGAAAGACAGCCATGCGGACCTGTCGCATCGGTATTACCGTCTGAAAGCCAAATGGTTTGGTGTCGATCAGCTTGATTACTGGGATCGTAATGCACCGCTTCCCGATGATGATGATCGTCAGATTGACTGGGATACTGCGCGTTCGACCGTGCTTAAGGCATACGGCGAATTTTCGCCGGAACTGGCCGAGGTTGGTCAGAAATTCTTTGATAATCCATGGATTGATGTGCCGCCGCGTGCAGGGAAATCATCGGGCGCCTTTGCCCACCCAACCGTGCCATCTGCCCATCCTTATTTGCTGTTGAACTATCACGGGAAAACCCGTGATGTGATGACGCTGGCCCATGAATTGGGCCATGGCGTGCATCAGGTTCTGGCTGGTGAGCAGGGGTATTTCCTGTCTGATACGCCGCTGACACTGGCGGAAACCGCATCGGTGTTTGGTGAAATGCTGACGTTCCAGTCGATGTTGCGCGCAGAAACCGATCCGAAGATGAAGCGCATCATGCTGGCGGGTAAGGTTGAGGATATGCTCAACACGGTCGTGCGTCAGATTGCGTTCTTTGAGTTTGAAAAACGCGTCCATGAAAAACGCCGTGAAGGTGAATTGACGGTTGATGAGATCTGCGACATCTGGATTGCCGTACAGCATGAAAGTCTGGGTGATGCGATCCGCTATGAGGACGAGTACAAATATTACTGGTCCTATATTCCGCACTTCATCCATTCACCGTTTTACGTTTACGCCTATGCGTTTGGCGATTGTTTGGTCAATTCGCTTTATGACGTTTATGAAAATGCCGAAGACGGTTTCCAGCAGAAATACCTTGATATGCTGAAAGCCGGCGGCACCAAGCGCCATAAAGAACTTCTCGCACCGTTTGGTCTGGATGCATCTGATCCGGCCTTCTGGCAGCGCGGGCTTAACATGATCAAACGCATGATCGACGAGCTGGAGGAGCTTTCCTGATATGAGTAACGACGACGATTATACCGCGCCAAATGAAGAAAATCGATTTGGCGGACGGGTTCGTCGTTACGCACGGGTGGGGGCGTCGGCCAGCAAGCTGGCCGCGCGCCTTGCCACCGGGAAAGTGTTCGGCGGCGACGTTGATCATGCCAAATACGCCGCCGAACTGACATCTGCACTGGGCGGGCTTAAGGGGCCGTTGATGAAGGTTGCACAAATCCTGTCAACCATCCCCGATGCGCTTCCCAAGGAATATACCCAGGCCTTGGCAACTCTTCAGGCCGACGCACCCAGCATGGGGTGGCTGTTTGTCAAACGCCGGATGCGCAGCGAATTGGGTGCGGGATGGCAATCAAGCTTTACCGATTTTAGCCGCGAGGCGGTGGCGGCCGCGTCCCTTGGCCAAGTGCATAAGGCAACCTTGCCCGATGGGCGCGCGGTTGCGTGCAAGCTGCAATATCCTGATATGTCCGCCACCGTGGAGGCCGACCTCAAACAGCTTCGTGCCGCCTTTGCGATCTATAAGCGCTACGACAGTGCGATTGATGCGCAAAATATTCAGGAAGAACTTTCCGCCCGCCTGCGCGAAGAGCTTGATTACAAGCGCGAAGCAAAACACATGCGGCTGTATCGCCACATGCTGGCTGATGAAAATGCGGTGCATGTGCCCGAACCGGTGGATGAACTTACCACCAGTCGGTTGCTGACCATGACCTGGCAAACCGGGCAGAAATTCCAAAGTTTCCTTGATAGTGATGCCGATCAGGATGCGCGCAATCAGGTGGCCCTTAATATGTTCCGCGCATGGTATGTGCCGTTTTATCGGTATGGCGTGATCCATGGTGATCCGCATTTGGGCAATTATACGTTGCGCGAAGATCGGTCGGTGAACCTTCTTGATTTCGGCTGTATCCGCATTTTTAAACCCGATTTCGTGCACGCGGTGCTGACCCTTTATGAGGCATTGCGTGACGGGGATGAGGACAAGGCGGTTTCGGCTTATGAAAGCTGGGGCTTTGAAAATCCGTCGCGTGAATTGATTGATGTGCTCAACATCTGGGCCAGTTTTGTCTATGGGCCGATTTTGGATGATCGCAAACGCAAAATGGGTGAAACCAACTCGGTCGCCTATGGCGCGGAGGTCGCGGCAAAAGTTCATAAGGAACTTAAAGCCGTTGGCGGGGTAAAGCCGCCGCGTGAGTTTGTTCTGGTGGATCGGGCCGCCGTGGGGCTTGGTGCGGTATTTTTGCGCCTTGATGCGCATGTGAACTGGTATCAGCTGTTCCATGATCTTGTCGGGGATTTTGATCCGGCCAAGCTTGCAGCCAATCAGGATGCTGCACTTCAGTCGGTTGGGCTGGAACGCCCATAAGTAAAGGCGCAAACGGTTGGTGGTGGGCGCGTGGCGATTCTCTCAGAAACGTGCCGGAATCGCGATATCACTGCCGGATGTTTCCCCCAAAGCCACTTAATATTATTTGAAAATGCCGCCGGGTTTGAAGCCTGCGGCATTTTTTTTCGAGAACCTTTTGCCTTATTGCGCGTTCCGTTAGAGTTGTTATCGTGCTTATTGATGCAGACTTCTGCGTTCTTTTGTAAGATAATGTTCACTTACCGCGTGGGGGTAAAATGAGGGAAACTGCCCAATATCAAGGATCTATTGTGTGAGTATGGGTTCAAAGACCTGTTCCACAGTGGAAATAAACTGTGCGGTTAATCGCACATTAATCGCGTGAAAATGATTAAACTTAATTTCGGTTAAAGTGCTTTTTCGTCGTTTTTTGATATTGAGGTTATCGGTCGGAAATCGCATCTTGCTTTCAACGCAGACATGGCAGGGCGTCATTGATTGTTTGTCCTGAGCACCGATGACGGGTGGGACCTGACATGTCGCCAAGGCTTTATCGCCTTGGAATGCGTGGTGGGAAAGTGGGCGGTTTCTTCTGCGTAAGCTGGAAGAACCGCCTTTTTCTTTTCTGGTTCTTTACTTGGCAAGGGAAGCTTGTAATCGGATGCAAACAGGGCGCACTGTGATGTCCTGATATCGATCACACCGTAAATAATAAAAAACACCATGCTTATCATATGATTTAGGGAAGGAGGTCGAACGCGATGAAACTGGCCGTTCCAAAGGAAATATGGCCCGGAGAGAAGCGCGTTGCCGTCACGCCAGAGACAGTCAAGAAGCTGAAATCACTGGGGTTTGACGTTGCAATTGAGGCTGGCGCCGGAATAGATGCCGCCATACCGGATGATCGATTTGTCGATGCCGGGGCAACCATTGCCAAAACAATGAAAACCACCGTCAAGGATGCCGACGTTATCTTTAAGGTACGTCCACCTGTCATTGACGGCAAAACCAACGAATTGACCGCCTATAAAAAGGGGGCCGCGGTTGTGGCCCTGCTTGAGCCGTTTGATCGCAAAGAGCTGCTTGATGCGATGGCCAAGGCCGGTGTTGATGGCTATTCCATGGAACTGATGCCGCGTATTTCGCGTGCGCAGTCGATGGATGTTCTGTCATCGCAATCGAACCTTGCGGGCTATCGCGCCGTGCTGGAGGCCGCCCATCAGTTTGGCCGCATTTATCCGATGATGATGACAGCAGCCGGGACACTTGCCCCGGCGCGTGTTCTTGTGGTTGGGGCCGGTGTTGCCGGTTTGCAGGCGATTGCAACCGCCAAGCGCCTTGGTGCCGTGGTGTCGGCATTTGATGTGCGCCCGGCGGTCAAGGAACAGGTCCAGTCGCTTGGCGGGACATTTATTGAAGTCGAAGACGACGAAGCGGACGCTGCCGAAACATCGGGCGGCTATGCCAAGGAAATGTCGGACGACTACAAGAAAAAGCAGGCCGATAAGCTTAAAGAGGTTCTGGCGAAAACCGATATCGTCATTACCACCGCCCTTATTCCCGGCCGTCCGGCCCCGGAAATTGTCACGGCCGACATGGTCGCAGGCATGAAGCCGGGTTCGGTGATCATTGATCTGGCGGCCGAACGCGGTGGCAATGTCGCCGGGGTTAAACTTGGTCAGACCATCACGACGGCCAACGGGGTCAAGCTGATTGGTTCGGAAAACATCACAAGTGCGGTCGCAACCGATGCAACCGCGATGTATGCCAAGAACCTTTTGAATTTCATCACGCTTTCCGTTGATACGGAGAAGGGCGCATTAGTGTTTAACGGCGAAGATCAGATCATTGCCGAAACCCGCCTGACCCATGATGGAAAGATTGTTCACCCGAAATTCGGTGGGGAGGCGGTCGCAAATGGCTGATCAATCCGTTACCCAGAATGCAAACGAGCTGCGCGATGCAGCCCTTGGACTGGCCGAACAGGCTGCACAACTGGCCGATAAATTGGCCAATGGTGCGGGTGATGCGGCAATGACGGTCACAACCACTGTTCAAGGATCGGGTGTCAGCCCGACCGTGATGGGGTTGACCGTTTTCGTACTGGCCTGTTTTGTCGGCTATTACGTTGTGTGGAAAGTCACCCCGGCCCTTCATTCGCCCTTGATGGCGGTGACCAATGCGATTTCATCGGTGATCATTGTCGGCGCGCTTCTGGCGTCCGGTCCGGTTGACATGAACCTGTCAAAGGTCATGGGCTTCCTCGCCGTGGTGTTGGCGTCCGTGAACATCTTTGGCGGCTTCATCGTTGCGCAGCGCATGCTGCAAATGTTCAAGAAAAAGAAGTAGGGGGAACACACAATGTCGGAAAACCTATCGGCTTTCCTGTATCTGGTGGCCTCGGTCTGCTTCATCCTGTCATTGCGCGGGCTGTCGTCACCTGACTCTGCACGTACGGGCAACATCCTTGGCATGGTGGGGATGGCAATTGCCATTGCGACCACGCTGGCGTCGCCCCAAGTGCTGTCTTACACCACCATTATCGTCGGCATTCTGATTGGCGGCTCGATCGGTACTGTGATCGCGCTCAAGATCAAAATGACGGCCTTGCCGCAACTGGTGGCGGCCTTTCACTCGCTTGTTGGTCTGGCGGCGGTGTTTGTCGCCGGTGCGGCACTGTATTCGCCGGGCGCCTATGGCCTTGGTACAGCGGGCAATATCGGTGCGGCCAGCCTGATTGAAATGGGGCTGGGTGTTGCGATTGGTGCGATCACCTTTACCGGCTCGCTTGTCGCCTTTGGCAAGCTACAAGGTATTGTTTCGGGAACGCCCGTGCGCTTTACCGGGCAACATATGCTGAACCTTGCCATCGGGATTGCGATTGTTGTCTTTGGCATCATTCTGGTCACGACCGAAAGCCATATGGCGTTCTGGATACTGGTGGCATTAGCACTTGTTCTGGGCATCACGCTGATCATTCCGATTGGCGGGGCGGACATGCCGGTTGTTGTTTCCATGCTGAACTCCTATTCGGGTTGGGCAGCATGTGGCATCGGCTTTACGCTTCAGAACAATGCCCTGATCATCACCGGCGCGCTGGTGGGTGCATCGGGTGCGATCCTGTCCTACATCATGTGTAAGGGCATGAACCGCTCGATCTTTAATGTCATCTTTGGCGGCTTTGGTGCCGAAGGCGAAAGTGCCGCCGTTGCAGGCGGGGATGCGGATCGTCCGGTTAAATCCGGGTCGGCTGATGATGCATCCTTCATCATGAAAAATGCATCAAGTGTGATCATTGTGCCGGGCTATGGCATGGCGGTCGCACAGGCACAGCATGCACTGCGTGAAATGGCTGATATCCTTAAGGCCGAAGGTGTCAAAGTCCGTTACGCCATTCATCCGGTGGCCGGACGTATGCCGGGTCACATGAACGTGCTGCTGGCTGAGGCAAATGTGCCGTACGAGGACGTCATGGAGATGGACGAAATCAACCGTGATTTCGGGTCTGCGGACGTGGCGTTTGTCATCGGTGCGAATGACATCACCAACCCGGCGGCCAAAACCGATCCGGCCAGCCCGATCTTTGGCATGCCGATCCTTGAGGTCGAAAAAGCCAAAACCGTGCTGTTCATCAAACGTGGCATGTCTGCTGGATATGCCGGCATTCAGAACGAATTGTTCTTTAAGGACAACACGATGATGCTGTTTGGGGATGCCAAAAAGATGTGCGAAGAAATCGTCATGCATCTTGATGACTGATCGAACCGTCTGGTTTGTGAAGGCAAAAGGCGGCTCCATTGGGGCCGCC
Organism: Thalassospira sp. GB04J01; assembly: GCF_000751115.1. Lineage (NCBI taxonomy): Bacteria > Pseudomonadati > Pseudomonadota > Alphaproteobacteria > Rhodospirillales > Thalassospiraceae > Thalassospira > Thalassospira sp. GB04J01. Next base: position 185,002 of record NZ_CCDX020000014.1, read on the forward strand.
TTTTTTTGTTTTCTTCGTTTTTCAGCGTAAATTGATTTTTGTTGCTCGCAGTTCCCAAAAACGCCTTTCCAAAGTGGTGAGAGTATTGTTCGAAAAAGCCAAAGAGGTTGCTGACCGTATCGGGTGCTCAGAAGTGTTTGAGGCGATGTTAGAACATTACCTTGAAGCCTCTGACAGATGCGAAGCTGTCGTCACTTTTAGACCAAAAGGTAGTCATTGCAGTAAGTCCATAATTCTACAGAACTGCTCAATGATGAGGCAAAACGCGCTGCGAAGAGTGGTTTCTCTAACCCGCGGCGGATTTCACATGATTGAAAGTGAAAATGTTCTGGGTTTGGCATTGATAACTAGGGCGCACATGGAGAGTACTTGCCAGATTGGGTACTATTGTGCGGTTGTTCGATCATTTTTGGATGGAAATACTGCTTATAAAAGCCTCTACGAAAAACTGTTGAAAGCGACCATAGGTGCATCACACGAAATGTTTTCTTATGCTCCAAATCCGATAAATGTTTTGTACTATGTGGAAAAGTCAGAGAAGTACTTCCCAAGGCTAAATGAACAAAAAGAAAAATTGGACTTGCGGGATAAATACGACTTCTTGTCTGAGTTTTGTCATCCAAATTTCTGCTCATCGATAGTTGGACATAACTTTGACCCTTCTGAGGGGAAAATTGTCTACGATGAGGTGGATAAAATTGATAAAAAAAACAGTGTAATATTAGATTACCTAAGTGTAATGACCGCTTTGTTGATCGTTTTTGATAATGAATTTTCTCAACTAAAAGCAGAGCTTGCAGAATATACACATTGGCCCAATTTAGATTTCCGGAACAACTAGGGATAAACCCGACACACACTTTTCTAGTGTGGCTCTCTATCAGAGAAAGTGAAGATGATCTCCTGTGGGTCGCCTTTTTTTCGCCTGCTCAGTCGGCTAAACATCAATCGATGTTGGTATATTAGAACAAAAATCGGCAAGTTTGATGTTTCGACTAGTGAGGGTTTCTTTGCTTTTGGTTGTGGTGTTGTCAGTGGCCTTAGCCGGTTCTGTAGCACTAACCATTCTGACCTATACGCGCCTGACCGATGAAAAGCCGATTGCGTCGCTGTATTTTGAACCGGTTGCCGACGAAGAATTCATCGCGCATTTGAGCTCCCCGCATACGGATGTTGACGGGACCTATAAGCTTTACGGGGACCAATGGCGCATTGATGCTGCGTTCATGAAGCTTCAGCCGTGGGCCAATATTCTGGGTATGGACGCGCGCTATAAGCTGGTGCGGTTTGAAGGCCGGTATAGCGATATCGAACGCGAAAATACCCAGCCGCATATCGCATATGAACTGGGTTTTGACGGTGGGTTTGATTTTGGGTATCTGCTGGTAAAGCTGCCCTTTTTGATGGATGCCCAATACGGCAGTTCGACCTTCACCGACATTTCCGAAGATGCGGTCTATACCGTTTATCGCACCCAGTTTGGCCTTCTTGTTCGAAGCGAACCCAAGCCTGAGCCGATTGGGGAAAAGGCGTCTGTCTTGGGGCAAGTCAGAAGTTGGATCGGCGGGAACTAAGCGATAAAAACGTCAGGTCCGAAACTGGCGAGCGGCTATTTCGGGGGCGTCATATCTTTCTTTCCATCGTGAACCGCACCGGGTTGATCATATGCCCGCTGCCAGATGGATTGGAAAAATCATGTTACTTCAAGATAAGATTGTCATCATCACCGGGGCCAGCAGCGGCATCGGTGCTGCGTCGGCAAAACTGTTTGCATCCGAAGGTGCCAAGCTTGTGCTGGGCGCACGTGGTGCGGACCGGCTTGATCAGGTTGTCGCGGAAATCGTCGGTGCCGGTGGCGAGGCCTTTGGTCTGGCGGGTGATGTTTGTGACGAAGCTTACGCCAAGGCACTGGTCAATGCTGCTGTTGGGGAATATGGCGGGCTTGATGTCGGGTTTAACAATGCCGGGCGGCTGGGAACGCTTGGATCGCTTGATGATATTACGGTTGATGACTGGGACAAGACGCTGCGTGCCAATCTGACATCGGCAATGTTCGGCGCGAAATATCAGCTGCCCGAGATTGCCAAGCGGGGCGGTGGATCGGTGATTTTCACATCGACTTTTGTCGGGCATACCATTGGAATGCCCGGCATGACGGCCTATGCCGCCAGTAAGATGGGGTTGCTGGGGATGGCGCAATGTCTGGCGGTGGAGCACGGCGGGGCCAATATCCGGGTCAACGCACTGGTGCCGGGCGGGACCGATACGCCGATGGCGGCAAGCTTTACCAGTGATCCGGAAACCCGTGCGATGGTTGAGAAGTTCCATGCTTTGGGCCGTATTGCGGATCCATCCGAGATTGCCAAGGCAGCCCTGTTTCTGGCGTCGGATGCTTCAAGCTTTGTGACCGGATCGGCAATGCTTGTCGATGGCGGCACGTCGATCTGCAAGGCGGCGTAAAGGACAGGACCCTGCCCTGATTTTCGGGCGGGGTTCTTTTTATTAGCCAAGAGCGCATTTGAGAACCGGCACGTTTGAGGTGATTAGAGTACCAATTGCCAATAATGGCCTGTGATGCCCGCTAACAAGGCCTTCATCAAGTTTACCTTTGTCATCGGAAATGCTTGAAGCACGGCATGTCGAGCTCTGGATTGCCGGAGACAATGAAGGATAATTTTTGTCATGATACAAACAAGGTAATGTGAGGCGTAAATTGATTTTAAGGTTGAACTGTAAATAAATAAAAGTGTTGATTGATATTAAAGGTGTAGTTTTTTAGATGAGTTGACAAATTTAACTCATCTTTTTTTGAGTTTATGTCTTGTAAGTAATTGTTGGTATGTATTTTCACATTGCGCCATTTAGATTCGACATTGTTTTATTTCGTAAGTATGTTTCAAAAACTTTGCTGTTGGTGCTTGATGTTTGTACTGGGATTTTGGGGAAATCACCTGTGAACAGACAAGGCCCATAGCAGCAATTATCTAATCAGGAGGCATATATGAAAAATAGATTTGGGAAACTGATCCCGGCTGCCGCGATGCTTGCCCTAGCATCCTTTGGGTCAAACGCAGCGCAGGCTGAAACCCTGACCGCGGGTGTTGAAGCCGCTTTCCCGCCGTGGGCCTATGTCGAGAGTGGCGAGTATAAAGGCATTGCGATTGATGCCATGCGTGCCATCGCCGAAGATCAGGGCATGGACGTTGAGTTCAAGGATTTGCCATGGCCGTCGTTGATTCCGGCCCTTGTTAAAGGGCGTATTGACCTTTTGGTCACCGGGCTTAACGTGACGCCGGAACGCGCCGATGCGCTTGATTTCACCATTCCGTGGTGGGAAAATGACGACGAAATTCTTGTGCCCAAGGATTCCGACAAAAACCTGATTACCGCAATGTGCTGTGGCGCGACGGTTGGTGCGCAGGGGGGTGCAACCCAGTTTAAATGGCTTGAAGACAATCTGGCGTCCAATGACGACGTCGATGTGACCCTGCGTGGCTATGAGGACTATGTCACCGCCATTGAAGATATGCTTGCGGGGCGTCTGGACGCTGTTGTGACCTCGACCGATACCGCCGAGGACTTCATCGCCAAAGGGCGCCCGGTCAAAATCGCCGGGACCATTCAACAGAACCAGCCGCAGGCACTTGCTGTTGAAAAAGGTGATCCGAAGGAACTTTTGGGCAAAATCAATGCCGGGATTATGAACATTTATAAATCCGGTAAATGGGCGGAAATTGTCCATAAATATGCGCCGCAGTCTTCCATTCGCGATATTCCGACCTCGATGCCTGATTATGTCGATACCTATCAGGGCGATATTCCCGGTTACTCGAAGTAGCTGATTTCGGGCCGTATCGCTGCAGCCGCCTTGGCTGTTGCGATACGGCCTAATTTTTTGTTCCTGTGGGCATAAATCATGATTTTCGAAACAATATTGAGCCAGATGCCCTATCTGGTGCACGGCTTGTCCGTGGCAATTGCGTTGCTTGTTTGCCTGTTGTCATTGGGGCTTGTTCTGGGGTTGCTGCTGTCGGTTGCGGAAGTCTACGGGCACTGGACGTTGCGCATTCCATGTACGGTGTTTGAACGTATTTTCCGTGGCATTCCGGCCATTGTGTTGCTGTTGCTGTTTTACTATGGCGTCACCGATTTCATTGAAATGGGATCATTCATGGCGGCTGTTCTTGCTTTGGGCCTTCGGTCCGCAGCGTATCAGTCGCAGATTTTTCGGGGGGCATTCCTGTCTGTTCCCCAAGGACAGATGATGGCGGCGCGCGCGATGGGCATGAACAAGTTTCAGGCGATACGTGACATTGTCCTGCCGCAGGCACTGCGCATGTCCATCGGGCCGTGGACCAACGAATTTTCCAGTGAACTCAAGGCGACATCGCTTGCCTATGTCATCGGTGTTGTCGAACTGACCCGTCAGGCGAAATACATCATTTCCAATACGCAGGGAAACATCCTGATCGTTTTTGCGGTGGTTGCGTTGATGTATTTCATCGTCAATCGCGCAGGCAACTGGGCCCTATACCGGCTTGAGAACCGTCTTGCTCTTCCGGGCTTTGAACACAGAGGAGACGCCTGATGTTGTTGCGCGTTGAAAGTATTCATAAAAGTTATGGCGATGCGGAAATACTCAAGGGCGTTTCCTTTGATATGGAGCCGGGGCAATCCAAGGTTATTATGGGGCCATCGGGCACGGGGAAATCGACCCTTCTTCGGTGCATCAATCATTTGACGGAGCCTGATAAGGGGCATGTCTTTGTCGACGGCGAAGAACTTACGCCAAAGAACCTGAATGCCATGCGTCAAAAGGTTGCGTTTGTGTTTCAGGATTTCAATTTGTTTACCCATTTGCGTGCGGTGGACAATGTCGCAATCGGGCCGCGTAAATTACGTGGTTTTGATAAAAAGGCCGCCCTTGATCTTGCCTATCAGGAACTGGATCGTGTCGGACTTTCTGATCGTGCGGATGCGTATCCGGCTGAACTTTCTGGTGGGCAGCAGCAGCGTGCCTCGATCGCGCGTGCGCTTGCGATGGAGCCCAAGCTGATCTTGTTTGATGAACCGACCAGTGCGCTTGACCCGGAATTGACCGGCGAAGTGGTTTCAGTGATGAACAAGTTGGCATCTGAAGGGATGACGATGCTGGTTGTAAGCCACGAAATCGGGTTTGCCCGTCAGGCAGCCGATGAAATCATCTTCATGGAAGGTGGCAAAATCATTGAACAAGGGCCGCCGTCACAGATTTTTGAAGCCCCCAAGCAAGATCGAACGCGTGCGTTCTTGAACGTGATAGAGCACGGAGGCCATGAATGAGCGAGTGGTTCGATTTTGCAATTGAACATTTGCCCTATGTGCTCCAAGGGATTCCCACCACGTTGGGACTTTGGGCGTCGGCCATGGTTATTGGCGCGGCATTGGGGCTTGTTCTGGCGTGGGCGCGCATTTATGGCAGTCGCCCGATCTATTTGGCAGCCACGATTTATGTAGAGATATTTCGCGGCACCCCGATGCTGGTCCAGATGTTGTTCATCTATCTGGGCTTGCCCGAAATCGGTATTGTCTTTGACCCGCTTACTGCCGCAATCATTGCCATCGGTCTGAATACAGCAGCATATCAGGCGGAATACTTCCGGGGGGCTGTGCGCTCTGTCCCAATCGGGCAGATGGCAGCGGCCCGTGCACTTGGCATGGGGCAGTTTCAGGGTTTTAAAAACATCATTTTGCCGCAGGCATTGCGCCGGGTTATCCCGCAGTGGTCGAATGAAGCGATTTTAGAGCTGAAATATACCTCTATCGCCTATGCCATCGGGGTGACCGAAATTACCGCCCGTGCTGAAAAGATTGGCTATGAAACGTTCCAGTTTTTCGAGGTCTTTTTATTGATCGCAGCAATCTATGTGGTCATGACCAGTGTGGTCGCACAGGTTTTGCTGTTTGTCGAAAAGCGGGTTTCTGTTCCGGGACTTTAACAGAGGTTGCTAAACGCAAAATACCCGCCCGACATATGTCGGGCGGGGCTTAAAACGGTTTAGCCAAAGGCGCGCTTAAGAACCGGCACGTTTGAGACGATTAGAACATCAAGTGCCAGAACTGTGACCAGCGTGATGCCGGTCAGCGGGAAGGCTAATGATAGCGCTAACATCATAAATACTGCACCTTTCCAAAGTGGTAGGTTATTGGGAAGGGGCGGGGGTGACAGGTGTAGACTGCCGGATGCCGGGCGGCGCTGCCACCACATGACAATGCCGCTGATGCACAGGAAAATCACGGTCAGGCAAAATAGTGTGTTGGCAATCACGTTCCACCAGCCAAGATCGCCTTGATGCAGGGCAATACCAACTGCCATGCTTTTGGCCCCCAGTGAATAATCAGCAAAGCCAACATTGGCCAGAACCTTGCCGGTGTATTGGTCAACATGGATGGTGCGGTCGCCGGTGGGCGAGACGCTGTCGCCGCTCATGGTGTCGGCCGAGAGGGTGTAAACACCATTTTCACCCTGCGGCAGATTAACGCGGAATTGGCCAACAAAGCCGATGCTGCGCGCAAAGGCGGTCACGGTATCAAGATTAACCGGTGTGCCATCGGCAAGGCCGGTGATCCCGGCATCTGATCCCGATGCAGGCATTGGTGTTTGTTCAAGTCCCCAGGGTGCATCATGCAAAACTCCGTGGTTCATATCGGCGTGAATGTCATCAGATAGCGGGACATTATCCCATTTTTCGGCGGGAAAAGTGCGCCAGGCCTGAACAAACTGACCACCCCAGATGCCCGCCCATGACAGGCCGGAAATCAAAAAGAAGAACAAAATGACCGAGATGTAAAAGCCGCTTGTGACATGCAGTTCTTTCCAGAAAGTCCGGCGGGTTGCGCGGAAATCTGGCCAAAGAACAGATGCAAACCGTTTGCCGTCGCGCGGCCACCACATGTAAAGCCCGGTTACGATCAGGATAATGCCAAGCCCGGCGGCAATTTCGATCAATCGGTCGCCAAGATCGCCCATCAGAAGTTCGCCGTGAATGCCATTGGCCCAGTAAAACCAGCTGTCATCGGTGATGATGGTTTCGCGGATGTCGGTTGTGACGGGATCGACCGTGACGACATGCTGCTTGCCGCCACTATCGACCAGAAACATGGTGGCAAGATCATCTTCGATCGGGGCGATATATTGGCTGACCGTGGCATCGGGCAGGGAGGAGGCCGCAGCATCGGCCTGTATCTGAAGGCTTTGGTGCGGACCGTCGGAGGCAAGAATGCGGTCGCCAAACCGGGTTTCAATGACATTGAAATACATCATCGTCAGGCCGGTGATCGCCAGCATGAGGAGGAACGGCACAACATAAAGCCCGGCATAAAAATGCCAGCGCCATGCAGCCATATAGAATTTACGGGTTAACGTACGGTTTTCGCGGTCGCGCTGAGGCGCATCCGCCGACTGTGCGGGATGGGTTGTCATCAAGTTCACCTGTATCATCGAAAATGCGTAAAGCACGGTATTGCTGTGCCAGATAAGCGGCGTGCAAAACGTGCGATTGGGGCAGATCAGATGATAACGGGTGGCGCGCGGGGGACGGCTGGCGTGTCATAGGTGGTTGCGTGCCGTTCAACACGGGCGGGCAAATGCGCGAGTGCACGTGAGACGAACTCAACTGGTTCGGGCAACTGCGGATTATCCGGCAGGGCGACCGATGCGGCGATCCGGCAAAACTCACAAGTATCAAGCATCCCACGGTCATTATCGGGATCGGCCGCCTGTCCGCCAAGGCATAAGATCGGCAATGTGCCATCGGGGAGGGCATAGCTTGTCAGGCTGGCTTGCGTGTTTTGGGGAAGCGTTCCAAAGGATGCCAGCTTATGCGAAAAACCGACAAGCATCAGCGCGATCACGCATAAAATGCGGATCCCGATATGTGCCTGTGATCGCAATGAAGACATGAAGTGTTCCCCGGTCATTGTCATCGTGTAATGACAGCTACGCGCCGAAGCTCTGAAAGGTTTCAAACAGGTTTGCCATGACAATTGTCATGTTTGCAAAAATGGACCGTAGAAAAACCAAACCCGCCTGGATTGCTCCGAGGCGGGCTTGGCGCACGGGTCCGAACTTAGCAAGCTAAATTCGACCATGCAGTATCACGTTCGAGGAACCCCGAAAGTGAAAAAGAAGACTAGAAGCCTTCACGCTCGATGCGCTTACGCTCCAGCTTGCGGGAACGACGGACTGCTTCCGCCCCTTCGCGAGCTTTCTTCTCCGACGGCTTTTCAAAGTGACGACGGAGTTTCATCTCACGGAAAATGCCCTCACGCTGCATCTTTTTCTTAAGGGCTTTCAGAGCCTGATCGACATTGTTGTCGCGAACGATTACCTGCACGGAAACCACGCTCCTTTCAAAAAAACAAAAACACCCGGAAAGGCGGAATGCCTACCGGTTGGATTTACGGTCAACATGACCGTGGGCTGTATATAGTTCAAACCGGCCAAAAAGAAAAGAGGGAAGAGGATATTCGCCTTGGGCGTTTATTCGGCCAATGGGTGCAAAACGCCAAGGCATGGATATCGCATTTGAGAGGCAGTCTCCTGTTTCCACCTCAAACGGGAATTTAATGGATAATAAATATCCCAAAAGTGGTTATAATGGTCTAACAAAATTCAATATATCAATGGATTGGTAAGCAGGCAGGGCATCCTGCAAATAGGGTCCCGGTGGGGTCTGTCCGCGTTTTGGTTGGGGATTAGACGATGGAAAACAGTCTGCGGGAGGCGGCAATTGCGCATGCGCCTTTCTTTATTACAGCACCGGGGGAAACAGATATTCTGTTCCACGGTATCGCATGGTTTGTGGTTTTGGCGGTGTTTGCGCTTGGCGCGTTCTATCTGACCTTGCATGCCTTGCCTGAGAAACTGGCGCATCACGCCAATCACACGCAGATACAGTTGATCGGTGTTCTGACCCTTTTGGCGCTGTTTACCCATAACGGTGTTTTCTGGGTGGCAGCACTGGTTCTTGCGGTTGTCCGGTTCCCCGACTTTATTTCCCCAATTCAGGCAATTGCAGATTCCTTGAAAACAATTGCAAGGAACAAGGGCGAGTTTGGCGACTCGACCCGGCACGAGCCCGTGACGGAGGCATCCGTAACCCCCGATATGACCCAGCAGGAGAACCCAAAAGATGTTTGAGCTTCTTCTGTGTTCAATGTTTACCATCCTGCCGGATTATCTGGTGCGCCGGTATCGTCAGGGCAAACGTATCGGCAAAGAAATCACGTTGTTTTCCGTCTGGTATGAGTTGCGCTATGGCATCACCGGATGTGCGATTCTGACGCTGTCGCTGATCACGCTGATTTTCTATTTTCACCCATCAAGTCACAACGTCGGGTCATTCTTCAGGACGTTGACAATCCTGCCCGAAAAGAACGGTCGGGTGGTTGAAATATATGTCGATAATGATCGCCGGGTAAAATCGGGCGAACCGTTGTTCCGGCTTGATGACCGCGCAGAAACAGAATCAGTCGAAATGGCCCAGCAAGAAGTCGAACAAATCCGTGCCCAGATGGCGGTCACCGAGGCCGATCTTGCAGTGGCGCAAGGGAATCTGGAACAGGCACAAGGTGCCTATGAGCAGGTTCGCGAGGAACTGTCGGTGAAGGCGGATCTTTTGTCGCGTGGCACAAACGCGGTTTCCCGGCGCGAGGTCGAACGGCTTGAAGTCGCGTTGACGACACGACAGGGTGGGGTGAATTCGGCAAAGGCGAGTGTTAACGCCGTTCAGACCAAAATGGAAACCCTGTTGCCCGCCCAGCTTTCAAGTGCAGAGGCATCCTTGCGTGCAGCACAGGTGGCGCTGGGCAAAACAGTTGTTCGTGCCGGTGTTGATGGCACCGTACAGCAGTTTGCATTGCAAATTGGGGATGTGGTGAACCCGTTATTGCGTCCGGCGGGCATCCTGATCCCCGACAAGCCCAAGGAAGTGGTGTTTCAGGCAGGCTTCCAGCAGGTATCGGCACAAGTTGTCAAAGTCGGCGGACTTGCGGAAATGACATGTGCTTCGCTGCCATTTGAAGTCATTCCGATGGTGTTCTCAAGCGTGCAGCCGGTCATTGCTGCCGGTCAGTTCCGACCGACCGACAGGTTGCTTGATATAACCGAACGCGGCGCGCCGGGAACGTTTCTGGCCAAGATGGTGCCGCTTTACCCTGAGCAGATCAAGGATGTGCCGTGGGGCAGCCAGTGCGTTGCCAATGCCTATACCAATACCCATGATCAACTTGAAGATCCGGAAATTGGTGCGGGGCGCTGGATGTTCCTGCATATGGTCCAAACGGTTGGGGTCGTGCATGCCTTGTTGCTGCGTATTCAGGCACTTCTGTGGCCGGTCCAGACACTGGTTCTTACCGGGCATTAGGATCGCGAGGCGCATAGGGGCTTTACAGCCGGGCAATTTTGGTTGGATATAGAGATATGTCGATCCTTAAAATTGCCCGGATGGGCCACCCGGTTTTGCGCGCTGTCGCAGATCGGGTAGAAGACCCGCATGACCCTGAAATTCAGCGTCTGATTGTGGATATGAAGGAAACCATGAAGGATGCCGGGGGCGTTGGCCTTGCGGCACCGCAGGTGTTTGTGTCCAAGGCGATCATGGTCTATTTCGTGCCGAGTTTACGCAAAAGCGATGATCCCGATGACGGTGAAGTGCCAGTTAGCGTTCTGATTAACCCGGAAATCGAGCCGATTGGCGATGAAATCGTTGATGGTTGGGAAGGGTGTTTGTCCATTCCCGGATTGCAGGGCGTTGTGCCGCGTTGGAACAAAATCCGTTACCGCGGGTTAAATGAGAAGGGCGATGAGGTTGAACGCATCGCCGGTGGTTTTCATGCGCGCGTGGTTCAACACGAATATGATCATTTGATCGGTGTAATGTATCCTGAACGTATAGAAGACATGACGTTGCTTGGATTTAACGAAGAATTACGCGAATACCCGCCTGAAACCACCTTCAGGCAAGCTGCGGCATCAGATGATGTGGTGGCACACCCTGATGAACCTTAAGGAGGCATAAATGACCGTTTCCGAAAGCATGTCCCGACTGCGCGCCCAGCGCGAAGAATTGGTCGAAGCCGCATTGGAACATGTGCCTTTTGATGGTTGGACCAAACAGGCGTTGATCGCCGGGGCCGAGGACCTTGACCTTGCACCGGGCGAGATTGACCGTCTGTTGCCCAAGGGGACGGGGCAAGCCATTGTAACCTATGTCGAGATGACCGACCGCAAGATGGTCGATGCCCTTGACGCGCTTGAACTTGATCAAATGAAAATTCGTGAGCGGATTGCCGTTGCAGTTAAAACGCGTCTTGATCTGGTTGAAAATCACAAAGACGCCGTGCGTGCCGCCGTTGCCTGGACGGCCCTGCCACAGAATGTGGCCAAGGGGCTTAAGCTGACCCACGGCACGGTTGATAAAATGTGGATTGCGGCGGGCGATACATCGACCGACCACAATTGGTACACCAAGCGAATGTTGCTTGCGGGTGTCTATGGCTCAACCCTTGCTTATTGGCTGGATGACACGTCCGAAGGTCACAGCGACAGTTGGGCATTTCTGGATCGTCGTATTGGCAATGTGATGCAAATCCCGAAAATCACCGGCAAGATCAGCAAGGCCGGGCAATTTGCCGCTGCACCGTTAAAGCTTGGTGTAAAGCTTGCACGCTGCATGCCGACCCCGGGACGGGTTCGCCGTCAGTTCGGCGGGTAACTGCAAGGCTACAGACCCTAAACAAAACGCCACCGGCATAAAGCGCGGTGGCGTTTTTGATTTTAGCACAGGAAACTCTTGGGCCGGTCGTCCGTCCTGTTAGGACGTCGGGTCAAGGAAGCTTAGAAGTGTGCGATCCGGTTCGTTGGCTCTTTTCAGGTCGGCGGCAAGGTCAATGCCAAACGGCGATTTGAAGAAATGCTGTTGGGTGTCAGCATCCTTGGCATCTTTGTTGCGATTGGCTGCATCGTCCTCGGTCTGAATTTCTCTGGCCGTGGGTTTGGCGGCAAGGGCGACCAGTTCGTGGGGCGGGTTGCCCATCCACATGCCTTTGCGGTTTTCCTTGGCAAAGGCCTGATCGCGCAAATAGGTCGGGCAGGTCGGGTTGCTGTCGCAGCTTGCCATATCAACCAGAGCCCATCCGGCACGGAGCAACAGACGGTTGAGGTCACTGCGACCCATCGTGCATTCGGTCAGCATCGGAAACAGTTGTACGTCGGAAACCTGCTGACATTTTACAGCATAGTTTTCGATGATACGGGTCAAGGCTTGTGTTGCGGCGGCACCGCATTGGAATTCAATGCTGCCCGCCCGGCAGATCATGCCGGTACGTGGGGCGCGAATGCCAAACAGTTCGACAATCATGTTGCCAAACCGCAGCTTGTCGCCTTCGACCACTTCGGGGAAGCCTGCCGCGCCGGGGGCGGCAACCGCATGGGTTTGATGGCTTTGGATGGCAAGGAGGCCAAGCGTTACCAAGGCAATGAACAGAATTTTCTTCATGACGTTCTATCCGAAAAGAGTTTCCTGCCCCCATAACAGCAAGTCTGATGCCAGTTCGCCCGGCATAAAATGCTTGGGTCCGTCATTTTCTGGTAAGGTGTTGAAGTGTCATAAAAAAGCTCCGGATATGCCATGATATCCGGAGCCATAATGCGTCAGTTGATGAGGATGTGATCAGTCTTTTTTCGGTAAAACCCACGTCACATGGCCCATTTTACGGCCCGGTTTTGCTTCGGCCTTGCCGTACAGGTGCAGTTTTGCATTGGGCTCGGTCAAAATTGCCTGCCAACCGTCAATGTCATCGCCCAAAAGGTTCTTCATCCGGGCATTGGAATGGTGGCTTGGATCGCCAAGTGGCAGACCGCAAACAGCGCGAATGAATTGTTCGAACTGGCTGGTGACACAGGCATCAATCGTCCAGTGACCGGAATTGTGCGGGCGCGGGGCGACTTCATTGACCAGAATGTGACCATCGGTGGTGACAAACATTTCAACCGCCAGAAGCCCGACAAACTCCATTGCCGTAACCAGCTTGATGGCGATGTCTTCGGCCTTTTTTGACAGGCCTTGCGCAATTTCGGCTGGCGCGACAGTCACATCAAGAACGTGATTGGTATGGACGTTTTCGACCGGGCAGAAGCAGGCTGTATCGCCGGTGACACCGCGCGCGACAATGACCGAGATTTCGCGTTCAAACGAAATGAAGCCTTCAAGGATGGCTTCGGCGTCCTTCATTTCAGCCCATGCCGAGGCAAGGTCGGTATCGTCGGTGATTTTGACCTGACCTTTGCCGTCATAGCCCATCTCGGTGGTTTTTAGAACCGACGGACGGCCAAGTTTGGCAACGGCGGCCTTTAGATCAGCAAGTGAACGGACGGCTTCAAACGGTGCGGTGCCAATACCATGATCATTACAGAAGGTTTTTTCGCGCAGGCGGTTCTGGGAAAGATGCAGGCATTTCCAGCCCGGACGTACCGGGACCAGTTCAGACAGCAGCTTGACGCTGTCATGCGGGACATTTTCAAATTCAAATGTCACGACATCGACGTCATTAGCAAAGGCGCGCAGAGCGTCCAGATCGCTGTAATCGGCAACGGTTGCCTTTGCACAGACCTGTTCGGTCGGGCTGTCTGCGCCGGGGCCAAAGACATGAACTTTATAGCCGAGTTCTGCGGCACAGAATGCCGCCATGCGGCCCAACTGGCCATTGCCCATGATGCCGATGGTGCTGCCCGGTGCGATAACGCGCGTTTCGAAGTCCTGCGTCATGTCTTCCTCGAATGATCATTGGATGCCGATTTCCGGCACAGGGTATTTAGGGTCTTAACCCAATTGCCAAAACAAAAACGCGCCCGAATGGGCGCGCATAGTGCTTTATGGTGCCGGATCAACCGGCGCGTCGGCGACTGCATCTGTTTGGGCGGCACGCCAGTCATCAAGACGGCTTGCCAGACCGTCATCCATCAGCGCCATGATGCCAGCGGCCATCAACCCGGCATTCTTTGCCCCGGCTGATCCGATTGCAAGGGTTCCGACCGGAACCCCACCTGGCATCTGGACGATTGAGAGCAGGCTATCAAGCCCCTTAAGGGCTTTGCTTTGGACAGGAACACCCAAAACGGGAAGCGGGGTCATGGCAGCGGCCATACCCGGAAGGTGGGCAGCTCCGCCAGCACCGGCAATAATGACTTTCAGGCCGCGCGATTTTGCCGTTTTGGCATAGTCATACAGGCGATCAGGTGTGCGATGGGCCGAAACGATTTTCGTCTCATAGGCGACATTCAGCGCATCGAGGATATCTGCTGCGTTTTTCATGGTTTCCCAGTCAGACTGGCTTCCCATGATGATGCCGATGACCGGGGATTGATCGCTCATGTTGGCGGCTCCGTTTGCGGGCGGTTTCGTGAAGGGCCGCATTATATGCAGCAACCGGTATCATGCAAGTCTGCAGAGTGCCTACGCATTCGCAAAATCCTTATGCGGTGCCTGTTTGCGGGCCGATGTGTTGGTCCTGATCGTAAGAATAGTTGAGCTATTCTTATTGATGGTTGAATTTTATGATGAATAAAATGTACTTTTGATTTATTGTTCACTTATTGCTTATATAACTGTGCACGTAGCACGGGAAGGTCAGACATGAAAGTCACACGGCCCCCATCGACGATCCCATCCATGGGGGCAGGAGATGGACGGTATTCATCAAATCAATATAGCGCGTTTGCGTATGGCAAGGACGCCGTGCGTCGTCGGTCGTCCATGCATCAGCATCACGAAGTTGATATTGATACCGGTAACCTGCCCGACGCAGTTGATGATCAACCGTTTCATACGCCAGACATGGCCAATGTTTTGGGCATTCCCGATAGTCAAGTGACGCCTGCGGTTGAACAGGCGATTGGACGGTTGATGGTGCGCATCAATGGTTTGAGTGAAAATTTGTCGGACCTTAAGAAACATCAGGCCTATCTTGCCCGGTCCGAGGGGCGCGATCCCTTTACGGGGGCGATGAGCCGACCTGCCTTCATGCAAATTCTTGAAAATGAAATGGCGGTTCAAGGCACAGACAGAACAATGCGCATGCTGCTTGTGTGTGAATTGTCAAATATCGACGAGATTCTGCAACGTCATGGACAGGAATGCAAAGACGGCCTGTTTAAGTACGTCCACCAGATCATGGCCGATTTTATCATGTCGCCCCATCACCTTGGATATTTGGGCTGTAATGATTTTGCCGCCCTGCTTTTTAACGTTGATAAAGACGATACGCGTTTGCGTATTGATGCGGTTGTCCGACAGATCAATCAGTCGCCGTTTTCGCACAAGGGTAAGTTCATCGCCGTAAAGCCGGTTTTTGGGATTTATCAGGCGCGCAATGGCGATACCGCAACTTCAGCATTGAATGCGGCCGATTTCGCATTACGTGCGGAAAAGGAAATGCGTCTGGCACAGCTTGAACGTATCCCCTTCGGGATATGATCGAAGGTGCCGTGGTCGGTTAATTGCCGTGCCAGATTATCCTGCCCACTATTGCATTTCATCACCTGCCCACCGTGACAAAACATACGCCAGACACCAAATGCATCAAACATTTGGTTCGCGCAAGACAGGACCTAAGCCTAGGTGGTTAATTTTCGGATCAGGCCGAAACAGGTGCCAAAATCAGGCAATAATATCAGGAACAAGCTGCGACTCGACGTAGCGAATTTCGTCTTTTAAGGCGAGTTTGCGCTTTTTCATGCGGCCCAGACGAAGCTGGTCATGATGCGGGGCGACAACCATTTGTTCGATGGCAATATCGAGATCCCGGTGTTCCTCGCGTAACGACATCAGTCTTTTTTCAATCTCGATCTGATTGATTTCGTCCATTTTTGATCCAGCTTAATAATCAACGCGAAGGGACAATGATATTAACAGATATCAGATAGTGGACCCATATGATTTGTACCACCTTTTAAAACAAATCTGCCGATAGCCGGAGGAAAGTGCATGCGGATCGGAATTTTGACCAGCGGTGGCGACTGTGCAGGGTTGAACGCCGTCATTCTGGCTGTGGTACGCCGTGCGGTGCTTGGTTATGGCTGGGACGTGATTGGTATCCGTCAGGGTGCACACGGTTTGATGCAGGACCCGCCGCAGGCAATTGATCTGAATGATCATGTCAATAATGACGCGATGCTGCGCATGGGCGGGACGATCCTTGGCACGATTAACAAGGGCGATCCGTTCAACTATCCCATGCCAGATGGCAGCTTTGCCGACCGTTCCGATGACGTGATTAGAGGTTATCGCACCTTGGGGCTGGATGCGCTGATTGGGGTTGGTGGGGATGGCAGCATGGAAATCCTGCATCGGCTGGCCATAAAGGGCGGTATCAATCTGGTCGGGATTCCCAAAACCATCGATAACGATCTGGCCCTAACCGAATATTCGGTCGGCTTTACCACGGCGGTGAATGTTGCGGTTGAGGCGCTTGATCGGTTGCAGCCGACCGCAGCATCCCACGACCGGATCATGATCCTTGAAGTCATGGGGCGTGATGCGGGGCATATTGCGCTGTTTGCCGGGGTTGCGGGCGGTGCCGATGCCATCCTTATCCCGGAAATGGATTATGATCTGGATGCGCTGACCGAACATTGTCTGAACATTCGTAAACGTGGACGCAATCATGCGTTGGTGATTGTTGCCGAGGCGGTCAAACGCGATGACGGTGCGGCCGTGACGCAAGGCCATGACGGGCAAAAAAACCGCTATGGCGGCATTGGTCATTGGTTGGCTGATGAGTTGGGCGCGCGGACAGGCTGGGAAACCCGTGTGACGGTTCTGGGCCATGTCCAGCGCGGCGGCATTCCATCCCCACGTGATCGGGTGATTGCATCGGCCTTTGGTGTACATGCGGTTGACCTGATCGCCGATCAGAAATTCGACCGTGTCGTGGCATGGTCCAAACGCAAAGTGATCGATGTTGCGGTGAAGGATGTTATTGTTGGCCCGCGCTTGGTCGATACCGCGGGCACGATGGTTTCAACGGCCAAGGGGCTTGGGGCCTATATCGGGCAACCGCCAAAGATTACACGCACGGCAAAGACGGTGTGATCACCACACCACAGCAAGACACGTTAAAGAAAACAAGAAACAAACAGGTTGGGTTTTTGATGGACCATGAAGATGTCTGGCGTTTTACGGTCGAGATGTATGGCCGTGACGGGGTCGCGCCATTATTTTTGACCCTTCAGGAGCGATGTGGACTGGATGTGAACATGATGTTGTTCATGTTCTATCTGGGGCAGAAAGGGCGTGCACCACATAGCATTTCGGCACTTGAAATGGCGGTGAAGGACTGGCGCGACAAGGTCATTATTCCGTTGCGCCAAACGCGGCGCTATTTGAAAAATCAATCCCGCGAAACCGCGCAGGCCTTACGGCAGAAAGTCAAATCAGACGAATTGCAGGCCGAACGCATTGAACAGCATATCCTGTGCGACGCGGTTGAAACGATTGAGGCCACCGATCCGTTGGCAGCGGCCCATGCCTATTTATCGCCAAACCGCTTTGATTTGACGCAGGCGGAATGTGATGATGCGTTTGATCAGCTTTGTCGATTGATGGGTTTGCGCTGACACGCTGATGTTCAGCGCATCGGTGCGACGCAGACCATACTGCGTCGCGGCCCGAGGTTATTCGCGGTTTCGCGGCTTGCCGGTAACGGGGATGTGGTTTTGGGCATCTTCATCGCCCCAGCGTGCGGTTTCGGGCAGATCAATGTCAAACAGATCAAGAATCCGCCCGCAGCTTTGGGTGACCATCTCATCAAGGGATGTCGGACGGGCATAAAAGGCCGGAACGGGTGGGGCGATAATCGCACCGTTTTCAGTGGCTTGCGCCATGTTGCGGATATGTCCGGCATGCAGCGGGGTTTCGCGCGCCATCAGGACAAGGCGACGGCGTTCCTTAAGCATCACATCAGCAGCCCGCGCGATCAAATTATCTGCGACTCCGCTTGCAACCTCGGCCAATGACTTCATCGAGCAAGGGGCGATGACCATGCCGCGCACCCGGAACGACCCCGACGCAATCGGGGCCCCAATGTCCGCATTGTCATGTAGCACGTCCGCCATGTCTTTGATTTCGCGAATTTTGTAATCGGTTTCATAGGCGATGGTGCGCTCGGCCGCCTTGGAAAGAACCAGATGGGTTTCAATCGGCGTGTTTTTGAGCAACTGCAAAAATCGTATGCCGTAAATCACCCCGGAAGCACCGGTTATGCCAATGATAAGTCGATCTTTTTGCGTCATGCCGATCCTTGCTGGACTGTGTTCTTGTTCACGATGATGATTGAAACACTGGAAATCATGTTACAAAATTAATACCATCTTCTTGTGGGCAATGTCAGATATAAGGAGTAGGCGAATGAGCGTTCAAAGCCATATCGAAGCTCTAACTGCCAAACACGCTGCACTTGAGCAGGACCTCCATCACGAGCAGCGCCGACCGGCGCCAGATGATTCCCTTGTCGCAGACATTAAACGTCGCAAGCTTGAAATCAAGGACGAGATAAACCGAATAACCCATTAGCCGTCCGGGCATGGCCGTAATCACGTGATGATCAGCGTGAACGTGCCAGTGCTGACGGTGTAGCGACCTCGTAAAATCCAATCCTTTATCTTTTGCCGCCTCCGACTGTCGCCCACGACGTGAGGCGGCATTCTCGTGGGCGCCTTTCAATCATATTAATCCTCCCCAAATATACGGTGAGGCCGACGCACCTAGATCAGGTCGGCCAAATGACAGGTGTTTTGGAGTAATAATAATCTGCACGTTTCTGCGGATTTTTGGTTCTCTACCAATGTCTAAGGGGTAATTGGAAATTAAATCGGTATTATGATGCCGATTTATTGGCGCATGCCAGTTCAACTGCCCTCTGACCTGATTGTCACCGTTTGATTTATCGGTCAGGGGACTGCGCGCCACACAGACGCATACCATTTGGGCATCAGACCCAACTTTGCGGGAGGACGTTTTGCCTATGACCGGTCGCTATCAGGAACTCTATGATCGTTCGATGACCCACTCGGAAGAATTCTGGGCCGAAGCCGCCCAACAACTGTCCTGGTATAAAAAGTGGGATCGGGTTCTCGATGACAGCAACGCCCCGTTTTATCGATGGTTCAGCGGTGGCGAGGTCAATACGTGCTTCAACGCGCTGGATCGCCATATCGAAGACGGACGCGGTGATCAGGCGGCCCTGATTTATGACAGCCCAGTAACGTCCACAGTTGAAACATTCACCTATACCCGTTTGCGCGACGAGGTTGCGCGTCTTGCCGGGGCGTTGCAAGCACGCGGTGTGACCAAAGGCGACCGGGTGATTATCTATATGCCGATGATCCCGCAGGCCGCGATGGCAATGCTGGCTTGTGCGCGGATCGGGGCAATCCATTCCGTGGTGTTCGGGGGCTTTGCGGCCAACGAGCTGGCAACGCGCTTTAATGATGCAAAACCAAAACTGGTTATGGCAGCGAGTTGCGGCGTCGAAGGAAGTCGGGTGATTGAGTATAAGCCGCTTCTTGATCGCGCGATCGAGCGTGCTGATCACAAACCCGAGAGTGTTTTGCTGTTTCAGCGTTCGCAATGCGAGGCACCGATGCAAGATGGTCGGGATTATGACTGGGTTGTTGAATGTGCCAAGGCCGCTCCAGCAGACTGTGTGCCGGTCGCGGCCACCGATCCGCTTTATATCCTGTATACGTCGGGCACCACCGGCCAGCCAAAGGGCGTTGTGCGCGACAATGGTGGACATATGGTCGCATTGCACTGGTCGATGAAAAACATCTACGGCGTTGAGGCCGGTGATGTCTATTGGGCGGCATCCGATGTTGGTTGGGTGGTCGGTCATTCATACATTGTCTATGCGCCGCTTTTGGCCGGGTGTACGACGATCATGTATGAAGGAAAACCGGTTGGCACACCTGATGCCGGTGCGTTCTGGCGGGTGATTTCACAGCATCGGGTCAAGGTGCTGTTTACGGCCCCAACGGCCTTTCGTGCGATCAAGCGTGATGATCCCAATGCAAAGTTGATGGGCGATTACGATCTAAGCTGTTTTGAAGCACTTTATCTGGCCGGGGAGCGTTCCGATCCCGATACCCTGCAATGGGCGGAGAAAAGTCTGGGTGTGCCGGTGATTGATCATTGGTGGCAGACCGAAACCGGCTGGCCGATTTGTGCCAATCCGCGCGGGGTCGAATTGCTGCCAATTAAATATGGGTCACCGACGGTTGCTGTCTGTGGCTGGGATGTTCAGGTGGTGGACGAAGGCGGCAATCGCCTTGAACGTGGCAAGATTGGTGCATTGGTTGCCAAGCTGCCATTGCCGCCGGGAACACTGCCAACGCTTTGGCAGAACGAAGAACGATTTAAATCATCCTATCTGGAAGAATTCCCGGGATATTACGCCACCGGGGATGCCGGCTTTATTGATGAAGATGGCTATATCTATGTCATGTCGCGTACCGATGACATTATCAATGTCGCCGGGCATCGTTTGTCGACGGGCGGGATGGAAGAAGTTCTGTCGGGCCATCAGGATGTTGCCGAATGTGCGGTCATTGGCGTGCATGATGATCTTAAGGGGCAATTACCGCTGGGCTTTGTGGTGCTGAAATCCGGGGTGACCCGACCGCATGATACGATCATTGCTGAAATTGTTGCGATGGTCCGCGATCAGATCGGCCCGGTGGCAGCATTCAAGCAGGCAACGATTGTGGATCGGTTACCCAAAACCCGGTCGGGTAAAATACTGCGTAAAACAATGCGGTCGATTGCTGATGGGGAAAGTTACAACACCCCGGCGACGATTGATGATCCGGCGATTTTGCCAGAAATCGCTGATGCGCTTAAAGAGATCGGTTACGCCAAATAACGCAAACTCCTTCACCTTGCTTGCATGAAGCAAATTGGCACCCGTCATTTTCACAATGACGGGTGTTTCTTTGTGCGTGCTGTTACGTTCGATACCAAGAGCGAGAGGGCGAACCTTAGTTATCGTCGTTTGGCATGAAAAAGGTCGGGAAATCGGCGTTTGCTTCGGGGATGTGAAGATCAACTCCGGCCTTTGAGATCATCTGTGAGATGTGATCAGGCGGCAGGCGGTCGGTAAAGAATGCGGTAACCTGTGTGATGGAGCCGCCGCGAACAACCGCGTTGCGTCCAAACTTGGTGTGATCCGCAACCAGATAGTTTTTGCGCGAATTTTTCAGGATAGCGGACCGGGCACGGACTTCCTGTTCGTCGAAATCAAGCAGACTGCCGTCGCTTTCAA
Source organism: Thalassospira sp. GB04J01 (assembly GCF_000751115.1). NCBI lineage: Bacteria > Pseudomonadati > Pseudomonadota > Alphaproteobacteria > Rhodospirillales > Thalassospiraceae > Thalassospira > Thalassospira sp. GB04J01. The sequence continues at coordinate 206,359 of NZ_CCDX020000014.1, forward strand.
TTCCGCCGACCCCAAAGATACCGTAATCGACTTTGTAGCTGTTAAAGAACTCTTCGACTTCCGGGCCAAGCACGTCCCGGTCGCGGTTGCGCAAGCGCCCACCGATCAAGGTAACGTCAAAACTGTCATTGGTTGCAGCAACATAGGCAACATTCAGATTGTTGGTGAATATCCGTAAATTGCGATGTTGCAACAGCGCGCTTGCCACCAGTTCCGGTGTGGTACCAATGGAAAAGAAAAGCGATGCTTCGTCGGGAATTGCACGTGCAACCAGTGCCGCAATTTTACGTTTTTCGTTAACGTTGAGAACCTTGCGCGCCCGATAAGCGATGTTTTCATGTTCAAGGGCGGGTTCAACGCCGCCATGGCGACGGCGCAAGAGCCCTTCGTCACACAGGGCGTTTACATCCCGTCGGATCGTTTGTGGTGTGACGTCAAAGCGTTCTGCGAGTTGCTCGATGGTGCGAAAACCATCGGCGCGAACAAGTTCAACAATGCCAGCTTGGCGTTCGGTTGGACGTTTTTGCATGGAAACGTTTCTTCGGTGTTGTTCGTCTGAAAAGCTGGCGCATGGTATGCTGCGCGCATGTCGGTTCCGTTACAGTTTAACGGCGTTCATATGAAACAAATCATACGCGTTTTTTGTGGGGCGGCTCAAAGAAAAAAGGCCGCCTGTAAAAGGCGGCCTTTTGAAAGAAATCAGGAACGGAAGAGGTTTTCCGCGGCTTCCATATAATCGGAAGTCTTGAGGTCTTCTTTCTTGTCGCTTTTTTTCTTGCCCGGGAAATCTGGTTCCGGATTGATCTGCAATTCTTCTGGCAGCGGATCGGGCTCGACGTTGGTGACAATCTTTTCGGGATTTTTGGAACGCGCGATCACGACCTGTTTTTCAAGGTCAAGTTCGGTGCAAAGGCCCATTGTCACCGGGTTACGCGGTGCAAGGTTTGCTGAGTTCCAATGGCTCTTGTCACGGATTTTGCCGATCGTGTCCTTGGTGGTGCCGATCAGTTTGCAAACCTGTGCGTCCGACAATTCCGGGTGATGCTTAAGCAGCCAAGCGATCGCATTCGGGCGATCCTGGCGCTTGGAAACCGGGGTGTAGCGGGCACCTTTGGACTGCGCGCGCGGGCGCGGCAAATCGCTTTTGGCCATTTTCAAAAGAGCACGCGGGTCTTGTTCGCAACGCGTGATTTCTTCCTGGGTCAATTGGCTGTTGGCGACCGGGTCACGGCCAACAATGCCCTGACTGACGTCACCGTCGGCAATGGCCTGAATTTCCAGCTCGTGCAGTTCGGTAAAGGCAGCAATCTGCCGGAACGACAAGCCGGTATTGTCGATAAGCCATACAGCGGTTGCTTTGGGCATGAGGGGCTGTGCCATAATTCCTCCTAGTTTCCTTTTATCTCTCTGGAGACCGGCGATGGGTCTAAGCCCAAATACGCAGGAATGTATGCCCCAGAATATAATCTCTTTTGGTGATCCGGCAATGCTGCGAAGGCAACCACGAGTGTTGCCGCGCATCAACGGACCCGCCACAGCGTTCTTTTCGATCAATGCGCGGTTAAATGCAACAATCTGTTGCGGGTTTGCCAAAAGAATATTTCTTCCGCGTGCCGCAATCTATGGACTGTCACCCAAGATCGGTCAGACTTTACGTGCCAACCGTTATCCGTAAGCGATTGAAAGTGCCTCAATCTACACCTCAAGTATCACTTTTCCGACATGGGCGCCACCCTTCAAAATCGCGTGGGCGTCATCGGCATCACAAAGCGGCAATGTTTTATAAATCACCGGTGCGATTTTGCCCGACTCAATCAATGGCCATACCTTTTCACGCAGGCTTTGTGCAATCGCACCTTTGTTTGCCACGGGTTGTGCGCGCAGTGTTGATCCCATCAGGGTCAGGCGTTTAAGCAATAGCGGGGTGAAATTGGTTTCGGCCTTTGGACCATTCAGGAAAGCAATAATCAGAATACGCGCTTCGACGGCAGCGGCCTTGAAGTTTCGACTGACATAATCACCCGCAACCATATCAAGGATGACGTTTGCGCCTTTGCCATCGGTGGCGGTTTTGACTTCTTCGACAAAGTCGTGGGTCTTGTAATTGATGGCGATATCGGCGCCAAGTTCCCGGCAGGCCTGACATTTCTCGTCAGTTCCAGCGGTTGTTATGACTTTGACGTCAAATGCCTTGGCCAACTGAATGGCGGTTGTGCCAATGCCCGACGTCCCGCCGTGCACAAGCAATGTTTCGCCCGCGCTCAAACCGGCCTTGTCAAACAGGTTGTGCCAGACGGTAAAGAACGTCTCGGGAAGGCCAGCCGCCTCAACCATGCTAAGCCCGTTTGGCACCGGAAGGCACTGTGCAGCGGGTACCGCAGTATATTGGGCATAACTACCCCCGGTCACCAAGGCGCAGACTGTGTCGCCAATCTGCCAGTCAGTGACATCTGCACCGACGGCAACGATTTCACCGGCCAGTTCCAACCCGACAATTGAGGATGCACCGGCTGGTGGTGGGTACATGCCCGCAACCTGCATCAGATCAGGGCGGTTGACCCCGCTTGCACGAACACGCACCAGAACGTCTTCTGGTCCAAATTCCGGGAGAGCCGTTTCCCCCAATGCCAAATAAGGCTTTTCACGGTCGTTGCGTATTTCGATGGCCTGCATGTGTTTGGGCAAGTCGGGCTTTTGCAAATCGGACTGTGACATAACGACCTCCGTGGCGAATGGAAACATTTGTGCCTATCTCATAACGGTAAAAGGCGACTGGGAAAACCAACAAACCCTTAAATCAACGAACGCGTGCAGGTATGATATTCGCAGCAATTTAATGGAGGATGGTCGTGAACGAGGATGATCTGGTAACTGCGAAGGCGAAAGAATTTGGTTTGCCACGTAATCTTGAAGGCATGTCTGTAGACAGTTTGCATGCCTATCGCACCGCATTGGAACAAGAGATTGCCAATGTCGAGTATGCGCTTTCACACCGCGAAGGTGCGTTGGCTGGTGCACAGGCGCTGTTTAAGTCCTGATGGCAATATCGAGCTGTCTAGCAAAGCAGACAAGGTCCTCGTTCCAAGCAATCATTTGGCCGTGGTCTTGCCCGGTGCATGTTGTGCGTATCAGGTGTCACCGTTTATTAGACGTAAGGATAAATTTTTAAACCTTGGGTTAATTGAAATTTAAACTTGCGGTCTTATATATGGAATACGGGTCACTTGTTGACCCCTTGTCGAACGTGATGTTTCGATGCCTCCCTGTTAAACTGGACCGCCCTTCATTAGGGCGGTTCTTTTTGTTTAGTTGATTAGGGAACTGCTTGTGTAAGCGGGCTTGTCCCCTGTGAGAAAGATCGCGCAGGGACATACGGGTTAATACGTATTGTCACAATTGTGCAATTAATAGCCTTGACCGCTTATGAACCGCTGGCTAATGTTCGTGCACAAGAAGAACAAAACTTAAAAAAAGTCCGGCAAGTTTAGCAGGTTGAGGTGAGGCCGCCCTAAAAAGGGCGGTCTTTCTATTTGGTGCTCAATAGAACGATCCTTGAAGCCTGCCTGTGTATTTCCAATATACTTTAAATGGACCAAGAGCACCCAGCGGCGTCAGGTCAGGCGTCCTACAAAAGCAATTTCGCAGTCGTTCATTTTTCGCGAACCTATGATGAGGCCTTCACCTTGCTTGTGGAGGCACGAAATTACCTTTCTGCACATAGAAAAAATCGCGGAAAACCGGGGCGATCTATTGACGCCATGACGCAATGCTTGGAAGAAATGCGTATGACAACGCGTTTGATCCGCGCGATGGGGTGGCTTTTGACGGTGCGGGCGGTTGAGGCCGGTGAAATAGACTGGGACGAAGCCGTTGATACGGACAACCTCATGACTGATCTTAGGGTCTGCATTGATGATCAACGCGCACAATGTGCATTCCTGTCGCCAGAGTTGCTTGATCTCATGGAGCGCGCCCATGGGCTTTATATGCGTGCTGCGCGGATGGAGCTTCAGGTGGCTGCACGGTGCAATGCCTGACCGCAAATTCCTCTCAACAGACGCGACTGAGCGCCATAGCGCAGTCTCATAAGCCCATACAAGGTTAACGACCCGTTCCGGAGTATGGAATGTCACTAGAAGTATGTTTGCTGGGGAAAGGTGTTGGGTTGAGCTGTTTAGGTGCGTGAGGTCGCGGAGAAGACTTCAATCGGCTCGGCGAAGCCCTTCATTGTCCGCGTGCCCTGAGAGGTAAAGTTGGCGCGACTGCCGGCATAGGTGTTCTTGGTGTTCTGGGACACCAGAATTTCATCCCCGCCAGCTTGGGCGCAAACGCGCGCGGCAAGCTGAACGACAGTCCCAAACAGATCATTTTCTTCGGCAATGGCCTCGCCACTATTGATACCGATCCGGATCTGGAATTTCAGGTCCTGACTGGCGTTATGTGACGCCATGTTCTTCTGGATTTCAATTGCGGCTTCAACGGAGCTGGCCGAAGACGGGAAGACAGCCATGATGCCGTCACCCATATGTTTGACTTCCTTGCCATAGTTATTGATCAAGGCCGTCCGTACGATCTGGTTATGGATATGGACCATCTGCTGCGCGCCGTGATCTCCCAGTTCCTGTGTTTTCTGGGTCGAATTGACGATATCGGTGAACATCAGCGCATGCAGTTTTTTTCCAGCAGTACCTTGTGGTCCGGCGGCGGGCTTTTCGCTCCAGCTTTCCAATGCCTTTGAGACAGACACATTTATGCTGGTTTCATCTTCGATATAAGAAGCCATGGATTGGCGCCCAGCGCCATACATGTCCTTATATTTTGGCTCAAGGATGTAGTTGTCTACATTCTTGCAAAACGTGTCTGCCATGCCTTTGTTGGCACCAAGGGCAGTGATGCAATCACGTAGAACCGCGCGGCCATCTTTTTGTTGAAGAGCATTCTTCTCACTGCATGCATCACACGCCCCGGCGACATAAAGGTTCACACCGAATTTGTGATAGGCATCCAGATTGGGGACATTTTTGCGAATTGCGCGCATTGAGCCGGAGATAAATGCCTTCATTTTGTCGCGGGTCTTACGCATATCGGGCGTTTCGACAAGCGGTGCATCAGGGATATCGTCGCTTTGTGCATTTTCGTTGCCGTCGACGTTATCCTCGGCTGATACCGGATCGGTGTTTTCGCAATCCTGCGGGACATCGTTTTCGCTGATTTCAGCGGCAAGCTCGGCAGCCGACTTCTTCGATCCAGACATTTCCGAGGAGTTATACCCCCCAAACGATCCATGGCCGCGCGGTTGAGCCGCTTTTACGCTGCGCTGGTTCGGTTGTGATGTTCGTGCTGATGACGGGTTTCTGCCGTTACCTTTGTATTTTTTGGTAACCGACATCAGCATCGGTACGACGCTGGCAAGGAAGCCGACGGTAAAGGAGACGAAGTTGGCCTTGTCGTAGAAACCCTGACTAATGGTAACACCCATACTGGGCAGATATTCAAGCCCCTTTGCCGCGGCAAGCATTGCGGCGAGCCCAATCGCGATAGAGACACAAAAGGCGATCGCCATCTTCAGGATAAGACCGATCAGCCCATGTTCACCGGATTCAGTACTGTTGTGTCTTACGACGGTTTTTTTGGCCGGTGCAGGTTTTTGTGCTTTTGGGGTACAATTTGCCACAGGCTGCTCAAACGCTGCCGGTTTGGCAGCAGGTTTTGGCGCAGGTGCCTTGGCTTGTTTGTCGGGGGACGCTTTGCCGCCTTTATCGCGGGTTTCGTAAATGACGTAGTCGTCGGAGCTGTTGGTGCCGTGATTGTAAACTTCGCGAATCACCTTTACCGCGGATACATGTGCGGCGCGTTCGATCTGCTTTGCTTCTTCTTCGGCCTGCTTTTTTTGCGCACCACTAAAGTGGGCGTGGATTTGCCAACGCCCTGAACGGTCTTTTACATAGACCTCATAACTTATCTGGTTACGCGCAGCCACTTGGTTCATTTACAAGCCTGGTAACTCTTACAAACCGAAACAGACAGCAAATTCGATGCTGTCGCAGTACGGCGAATTGTGAATTATGGCAAAAAAATGCCCGATTCACCATCAGATATGACGGTGCAGTTGATTATTTGAAGGTTTTCAACCGCTTTTCTATCGGATGGAGCCGTCGATTTAGTCCCTTGGCAAAGAAAAACGCCCGCGGCATCAAGAAGATGCGGCGGGCGCTGATCCGTAAGAACACAAAGAAGTGTTCTTTGCTTAATTACCGATGTTGAAACCAGCGAAGCGCTTTTTGAATTTCGCAAGCTGCCCGCCGCTATCGAGAAGACGGTGAACACCAGTCCAAGCCGGGTGGCTTTTTGGATCGATGTCGAGCTTCATCAGGTCGCCAGGTTTACCCCAGGTCGACTGTGTGGTGAAGCTGCTGCCGTCAGTCATCTGAACGGTGATCTCATGGTAATCGGGATGGATATCTTTTTTCATCGCCTAATCACTCCGGAATTTGAAGCGCGGTGTATAGTGTAAAAAATCGGCTCGCGCAACCCCTGTAACCGGTAATTATCCGATTAACGTAAATAGATAGGGAGTGCAGTAGCGATCTCGCGGTCGTTTAGCAGTCCGCAGCCCACGTTTCAAGCTTTTCTCGCAGGCACGTTCTTATGCATACTTGCACAGCACTCTTTATATAGTATGGTGCGCCAACAAACGATTATCGCCTATGCGGGGGCTTGGTTTCCCGCGATGACAGACGGAGAACAGGACTGTGGCCCTTGAGGAAACGCGCTTTCATCAGATTGCAGACGACACCATTGAAAATCTCTCCGACACCATTGATGACGCGCTGGGGGACTCCATTGACGTCGATTTGCAGTCAGGAATTCTGACCATCGAACTCGATTCGGGTGAGCAATTCATCGTCAATAAGCACGGTCCCAACCGTCAGGTCTGGCTTTCGTCACCTGTGAGTGGTGCCAGCCATTATGACTTTGACGACGATAATGAGACCTGGACCTCGACCCGTGGATCCACGACCTTAAACGATCAATTATCTGCCGATCTGGCTGTAAAGACCGGGCATAAGCTTGATCTTGGCTGATCTGTGATTGGCTTTCGTGTTTCCTTTGAATACGGGATAGGGTGCCGTGGCGCGTAGACCTTCTGCTTCCGCAAAATTGTCCGACCGCGAAACAAGTCGGGATATGTCCTCTTTACGGGCAATCTTGCCGTTTATCGCGCCCTATCGCCTGCAGCTTGTCGGGGCGCTGCTTGCGCTGGTGACGGCATCCGGCACTGTATTGGCCTTGGGCAATGGCTTGCGCATGCTGGTCGATCAGGGCTTTGCCGAAGGTGATGGCACGCTGCTTGATCGTGCGCTGTTTGTGCTGTTTGGGGTGACTGTACTGCTGGCTGGCGCAAGTTATGTGCGGTTTTATCTGGTGTCCTGGATTGGCGAACGTGTGGTCGCTGATATCCGTTCGGCTGTTTATCGCCATATCATACGACTTGATCAGGGATTCTTTGAAGTGACCCGCACGGGTGAAGTTCTGTCGCGGCTTACCACCGATACGACACTGCTTCAGGCCGTTATCGGGTCTAGCGTTTCAATCGCCCTGCGTAACATCCTGATGTTCATTGGTGGGCTGTCGATGCTTGCCATTACCAGCCCCAAGCTGACGGCACTTGTGCTTCTTGTCGTGCCATTGGTGGTTGTGCCGATCATTGGTTACGGGCGGCGCGTGCGGCGTTTGTCACGCGAATCCCAGGACCGGGTTGCCGATGTTAGCGCCTTTTCCGAAGAAACGTTGAATGCCTTGCGCACGGTGCAGGCCTATACCCACGAAGAAATTGAAAGTGCCCGATTTGGCGGTTTCGTTGAAGGGGCCTTTAAAACCGCAGTTGCACGTATCTCGGCGCGCGCTCTTTTGACCGCCATTGTTATTGTCATGGTGTTTGGCGCGGTTGGAACGATCCTCTGGATTGGCGGGCATGATGTTCTTGATGGCACGATCTCGGCGGGGGAGCTTTCAGCATTTGTCTTTTATGCGGTGGTGGTTGCCGGGTCGGTTGGCGCGATTAGCGAAGTGATCGGGGATTTGCAGCGCGCTGCGGGTGCAGCCGAACGGCTGGTGGCGTTGCTGGCGACCAAGCCGTCAATCGACGCACCTGAAAATCCAATTGCCTTGCCAGTACCCCATCAGGGGTATGTCAGCTTTGACAATGTGACATTCCATTACCCTGCACGACCGGATAATTCCGCACTTGAAGGATTTTCGCTTAAGGTAAAACGCGGTGAAACGGTTGCCCTTGTCGGGCCGTCAGGTGCAGGAAAAACCACGGTGTTTCAGCTTTTGCTGCGGTTTTATGACCCCGATAGCGGGATCATTTGTGTTGATGATGTCAATATTCGCGATGCTAACCCGGTTGAGGTGCGCGAACGGATCGGGCTTGTTGCGCAGGATCCGGTGATCTTTGCGGCCAATGCGTGGGAAAATATCCGCTATGGCCGTCCGGGCGCGTCCGATGAGGATGTCCGTGCAGCAGCCGACGCCGCATACGCCACTGAATTCCTTGAACGCTTGCCCGAAGGTTTCGACAGTTTCCTTGGCGAAAAGGGCGTTCGATTGTCGGGCGGACAACGCCAACGTATTGCCATTGCACGTGCGATCTTGCGCAACCCGTCGGTGTTGTTGCTTGATGAAGCCACCAGTGCGCTCGATGCCGAAAGCGAACAGGTTGTTCAAAAAGCACTTGAAACCATCATGAAAGAACGCACCACACTGGTCATTGCCCATCGTTTGGCAACCGTGTTGCATGCGGACCGGATTGCGGTGATTGATGATGGTAAACTGGTTGCCATTGGCACCCATCAAGAATTGCTCGAAAGCTCACCACTGTATGGGCGCTTGGCAAAGCTGCAATTTGAACGCGATGCTGCCTAACAACCTTAAAGTCTCACTGTTGATTTGATGCTCTATGACAAAAGCCCCTGCCAGCTGGTTAGGGGCTTTTTTGTTGGTACTTCAGTGCTATGACGTTAGCGGGTGAAGGACCGGGCGATGCCGCCAACAAAAAAGCCCGCCGGTTTGGCGGGCTTTTGTCTGGCAATATATTGCCGTGTTTGGTGGTGTTTAATCCGCGCTGGCGATCTTTCTGTTTTCAAGTGACAGCTCGGCATATTGTTTGCGCAGGATTTGTGCGTCGGCCAGAAATGTCTCAAGCTCTTTGTCTTTAAGCATTTTGCCACTTGGCATCTTGATCCGCATCGGATTGACCTGCACGTTGTCTTTGAGGATTTCATAATGCAGGTGCGGTCCGGTGACACGGCCGGTTGCGCCGACATAACCAATAACGTCGCCCTGTTTAACGCGTGACCCCTGACGCAGGCCTTTGGCAAAGCCTGTCATGTGGGCATATGCGGTTGAATAGGAATCATTGTGACGAATGCGGATATAGTTGCCATAGCTGCTATAGGGGCCAATCCGCGCGATGTTGCCGTTACCGGCCGCAAAGATCGGGGTGCCCGGTGGGGCGGCAAAATCGACGCCCTTATGCATTTTGGTATAGCCAAGAACCGGATGCTTGCGACCACCATAGCCCGACGACAGTCGTGCGCCGTTGATCGGGGTACGCATCAGGGCACGGCGATAAGACTCACCCTTCTGATTATAGAAGTCGGTGTCGCCATGGCTGTCGGTATAGGAATAAAGCCGGACTTCATGACCGCTTAGTGTCATGCTGGCGTAGATCACATCGCCATACCGAACGCGTTCGCCTGCATCGTTGTTCAGTTCCTGATACATCACTTCAAAGCTGTCACCCGGCTGGATGTCGCGCTGGAAGTCGACTTCATAGGAATAAAGCTCGATCATTTCCATCAGAACCGGCAGGGGGACACCGTTACGCTCTGCGGCAAGGAACAGGCTTTGTTCGATCGTACCAGCGGCAACATTCTGGGCCGTCGTCAGTTCGATCTTATCTGATGATGCATTAAAACCATCGTCAGTGCGTGAGACGGAAACAATTGTTTCCGGGTCTGGCTGAAAACTTAAAACATCAAGCAGTTCATAACTGTCTTGCGTGTCACCGGAATACACCAGTTCAAATTCCTGACCGGCGCGAAGTTTGCGCGGATTGTAAACATCCCGCAGCGCTTCAATCGCATCATAGGCGATGGTGCGCTCAAGCCCGCTGGCAGTTAAAACTGCCATCAAGTTTGATCCCTGCTCAAGCACGACCGTCTCATGACGGGGTGTCTGATCGGGAATACTTGCTGTTTCGGTGATGCTTTCAACCGAGTGCTGTGTTTCAGCAGCACTCGCCGATAAGGCTGTATCTGTAGCGTTGGAATAATGATCGGAAAGCAGATATCCCGCTGTTCCCCCCAGAATTGCCATCACAGTGACAATAGATGCCAAGTCTCTTCCGGCCATCGCCGTAGAACTCCCCTAGAACCAAAAATGCAGTATGCTCAACCCGTTGCTCTTTTTGGCAACATCGGCCAGAAACCTTATACAAAAAAGTCAGGCCGTTGTGAAATGCCAATTAACAAGGGTATTGCATTGCCCTATCGGACATCATGGCGCTATTTCCTTTACGAACCGTTGAAGAAGTTACGCGCCATTTCGATGTTGGGCGGCGCTGAGGTGCCACCTGACAATGGCAAGATAAAGGCGCGTAATGACCAAAGTTCATAACAAGAGATGCTCGGCGCCATCAAAATTGCAGTCTCTCGGGCAATGAAACCGCTCCGTTTCCCGGATAACCAGGCAGGCTTCGTAAATTAAAACAAACATTTGTTGGCAATGCGGGCTGCTTTGATCCAGGTCGACGTGGGGCATCGGGCTATACTTTTCCGGTGAAGAAAAAAATGCATCTTCGCAGGAGGAGGTGCTGTTATTTGATCTGGATATTGAGCGATCAATGACGCCTAAGAAATTTGTCGAAATTTATGGATGCAGCTGATCTGCGTTGGGGCGACAAACAGACACATATATATGTGGGTTAAAATCGGGGTTGGTTTTGCAGATCTGAATGTCTCGGAAAGGTGAGGAATTAAGAGCCTTATGAATGCGAATTGATCCTTCTGGTTTATCGACGGCTGGATGTTGTCAATCAGTGGGTGAAAGTGCGGCAAGCGGCCATTTTCAGTGTTTTGCAAGCCGTTTGAAGTTTTTGCATTTTAGATGCATTTTTTCGCCAAAAAGGGTTTGACAGTTCTGTGACGGCACCCTATAACCCGCCTCCACCGACGAGGCGCGGCGCTGACGAGATTGGCGACGCGGGTTAGGCGGTTTAGGGTTTCGGCCTTTGAGTTCTTTGACATTGTTGATCA